>CALPKO020000010.1 GCA_943324165.2 Bdellovibrio sp. ZAP7
AAATTTCACAGAAGTTGGAATTATGGTCCATGCTTATCTGATGTATGGTTATCCTACACAAACTGTTCAAGAGACTGTTGATAGCTTGGAAATGGTGCGACAAATGTTTGAAATTGGTATTTTACAATCCGGTTTTTGGCATCAATTTGCCATGACAGCGCATAGTCCAGTTGGGATGTATCCCGATAAATTTGGTGTTTTGAAAGAAAATAATGAAGTTGGAACCTTCGCAAATAATGATATTAATTTTAGGGATAAAACAGGAATTGACCATGATCAATTTAGTTTTGGACTTAAAAAATCGTTGTACAATTTTATGCACGGAATTTGTTTTGATTACGAATTGCAGGATTGGTTCGATTTCAAAATTCCGAAAACTAAAATTGCTAAAAATTTTATTGAAAATGCATTAATTGAAAGTGATTTAGAAAATGATAAGCTTGTTTTAAAACCCAATGCTAAAATTGTTTGGGTAGGAGGGAAGCCAAATGTTGAACATTTTACAAAATCAAAAAAAGGAAATACATGGGCAATGACGACATTCACTTTTCATAACAAAAAAGAGTGTTTTGTGATTCAAATAGAAAAAGAAAAAGGAGAATGGTTATTGAAAATGTTAGAGAAAATTAATGTTTTGAATCTAAAAGTTACCAATTTAAAAACACTCAAAGAAGATTTTGAACTCGATTTTGAAGATTTTGAACTTTTTTGGTTTTCAAAACCAATGGATACATTAAGAAATGCTGGATTATTGATTTTGTAAGCTAGCAATTAAACATATTACATTTATGAAATTATACATGATTATGCTCGGCTGCAAACCGCACGGAAGATTGACAGAGCAACACGATATTTTTTTTGGAATTGGAAATTCATTGAAAGAAATAATTCCTTCGATGAAGACTTTTTGGAAAGAAGCAAAAGGCAAAATCCACATTGATGCTTGGCGCGAAGTTACCGTTGTTGATGGTTACAAGATTGAAATTGTGTCAAAAACCGAAATTTTAGAAAACAAAGAACAACTTTTCTTTATTAATTTGGGCGGTTACAAAGAAAATGAGTTTGAAGAATACCACTACAAAGTGCTTTCTGTTGCAGAAAGTTTGGGAGCAGCTGCTAAAACTGCAAAAGCAACAAGTTTTTATAAACATTGCGGTTTTAAAGGTGCAACTTCTCATATTGACGATAAATTTGGCATTGATGTAGATGATATCTTCAATGTGAAGGATATTTTAGCGTTGAATTTATCCACACAATTTCAAATTAAAATCACAAAAAAAATAGAAAAATTGGTAGAAGATCAATTACATATCGGCTATTTGAAATTAGAAAAAATTGAGTAATAATGGGCAGAAACAATGAAAGAAATATTAAAAAGCACAACGACAAGTTGCATAAAGCCCAAGACAAAGTAAAAAAAGGTGAAATTGACCGAAAAGAAAAATTGAAGGCAATTGCCAAAAAATTCAATGAAAATAAAACGTCAAATGAAAACTAAGAAAAATGGAAAATGAAATCAATTTTGAAGATTTAAGAGCTAATTTTCAACAAATAATGGATTCAATTACGTCAAAAGATTTTCAAAAAGCAAGCGAGAACTTAAACCTTGTAAAAAAAATGATTGAAGAAATGATTGACTTTGCAAAGAAAGATACCGATTTGATTGCAATTAGTAAATACCAAATATTGTTGCAACAACTTCAAGAGCAATTATAACATTTAAATTAATTTATTTTACGATTTGTTTATCTTTACAAAACTTATGGCAGATAACCACATTGATTTGTAATCCAAAAAAGAAGTAAATTATAGTTTACCGCTAACATGAAAAAGCTCTCGGTTTTTAATAAAATATTTTTTGCGTTTAATTTGCTTTTGGCAACATTAACAATTGTTGCTTATTTCTTACCTTTTTTAACGCCAAAATCTTTTCCAATATTGGCAGTTTTGACACTTTTTTTGCCAATGATGTTGATTTTAAACATCCTTTTCTTGATTTTTTGGGGAATCCAACTGAAAAGACAAGTGCTTTTATCTGTTGTCGTTTTAATGATTGGTTTTCCATTTATCAACAAATTTTACAAGTTTTCTAAAACAGATTTGCCAATTAATACAAATGATTTTGTTGTAATGAGTTACAATGTTAGGATTTTTAATAAATTCCAATGGTCTGATAAATTGACTGTTCCGATAGAAATTGCTGATTTTGTAAAAGAAAAAAAACCAGATATCCTTTGCATTCAAGAATTTGGTAATGCAAAAGAGTTTGATTACTCGGCTTACAAGTACAGGTATATTTTGTCGAGAGGAGATAAAATCAAATCTGGACAAGCCATTTTTTCAAAATTTAAAATTCTAAAAAAAGGCGAAATAAAATTTCCAAATTCGAGCAATAATGTGATTTATGCGGATTTAAAAATCAAGAACGATACCGTTCGCGTCTATTCGATTCATTTGCAATCGATAAAAATCTCTCCTGATGTGCAAGGAATTAACCATGACATTAATGAAATTGACCAGCAAAAATCCGAAGCTATGTTCAAGCGAATTAGCAAAGCTTTTAAAATCCAACAGCAACAAGCAGAGTTGATTAAAGAAAACAAATTAGAATGCAAATATCCGATAATCATTTGTGGCGACATGAACAACAGTGCGTTTTCGTATGTATATCGCGTGGTGAAAGGCAATTTGCAAGATGCTTTTGAAGAAGCAGGAACAGGTTTTGGAAAATCGTATGATTTTACTTACTACCCTGCACGAATCGATTATATTTTTGCTGATAAAAATTTTAAAATCAAATATTTTCAAAATTTTCCTGAAATTGAAGATTCGGACCATTTTCCTATTATCGCTAGAATGGGATTTGAAAAAGATTAAAATGTTTGCTTTTTTAAATAATCCATAGCAAATTTTCCTTCATTGAAAAGCAAATCTAAAACACTTAGATTATTCAAAAAACCTTCTTTTTCTTGAAAAACTTGCGGGTAATTTTCAAAAGTTGAAATGTCTTTTTTTCCGTCAGCTAAAAACCTAAAATCTTTTGTGTTTGGAACTTCTGAAAAATATTCGGTTGTTGTGCTAAATTCTAGAGCCCATCGCATGCATTTTGCAATAAATGCAATGGTTTCAAAATTTAAATCCATTAAAAAAGTATGTTTTTTTTGAAAAATAGGAGCCAAATCATCTTCAAAATATTCAAAAAAAGGAGAACTTCTGTAGGCAGCTTCCAAAGATTTGAAATGTTGTTTTTGCCAGTCGAAAGCAGTTTCCAATTGAATATCTTTCGTTTTTTGGTGTGCATTTTTTGAATGTTTGATGGGAATATTCAGCAGTTGCAAACCATTTGGACTGTAGATGTACATTCGATTGCGGTTGGTTTGTTTCTGAAAATTATCATCCATTTCAAATGTAATTGTCTCAGCATTAACCATTGCCACAAAATGACTAATCGATGGAAAATAAGTTGGCAGAAATAATGAATTCATTAACAATACAATTTAAAACTAAATTGATAACTTTTTCCTAAACATTTAAATTATTTTGCTTCTTTTCGTTTATCCAAAAAGAAGCTAATTCCGAAATAGGCCAAAAGTGCAATTATAAAAAATTTGAAGTAAGAATAAGGTTCACCTTCACCGCTAACGGTTGTAAACATTCTGTCCCAACGGATTTTTTTGGTAATATTCTTCCAAGTTTCATTTGGGTCTACACTCAACCATATAAAAATTGGTTTTCCAACGATGTGATCTTCGGGTACAAATCCCCAGTAACGGCTGTCTTCTGAACGGTGACGGTTGTCTCCCATCATCCAATAATAGTTCTGTTTGAAGGTGTAGTTTGTTGCAACTTTGTCATTGATCAGGATTTCATTTCCTTGTACTTTCAAATTGTTTTTTTCGTAAGTTGAAATAATCCTCTTATATAACGGTAAATTTTCAACATTCAAAGGGACTGTTTTTCCCTGTTGAGGAATTTTTATTGGCCCAAAATTATCAACCGTCCATTTACCGTTGTGCGGAAAAATACTCGTGTCTTTTGGAGTTTTTTCTATGAATCGTACAACAGAATCAATCGAGCTGTTTTTTCTTAATGCTTCTGCGCTTTTTAAAGTTAGATTGGCTTGAGCAAAAGGTTCGTAAACTTCTTGAGCGTAAATACCTGTTTTCGCTATCAACGTTGTAGGAATTCCTTTAAAACCAGTTAGAACTTTAAATGAATTATCAGGATTTTTTATGGCGTTCAAAACATAGGGTTGAATCGCATTGATTTGCTCATCTGAATTAAATCTAATATTGTATGTTCGATTGAATTCGGTTGAACCTGTATTTGATAATAATTCGTTCGACACGCCATTCTTCGCTGCATAAACGGTGTGCTCATATTGCGGTTTTGCTCGTTCTGGTAAGACTAAAATTTTGTCGTTGATATAAACTATTCCATCTTTCAACTCTAATTTATCATTGGGAGTGCCGAGGCATCGTTTAACATAATTCGATTTTTTATCAATAGGTTTTACCACGCCTTTTCTTCCAGATCTATCAAAAAATTGATATACGG
The DNA here is from genome assembly GCA_943324165.2 of Bdellovibrio sp. ZAP7. Taxonomy (GTDB): domain Bacteria; phylum Bacteroidota; class Bacteroidia; order Flavobacteriales; family Flavobacteriaceae; genus Flavobacterium. Next base: position 4,558 of record CALPKO020000010.1, read on the forward strand.
TATCGACGGGCCAATTGAAAACAACAATATCATTTTTTTCGATCTTTTGAAAACCAGGTAATCTAAAATATGGTAATTGAGGAAAATTAAAATAGGATGTTTTTTTTGTCAATGGAATAGAATCATGAATCATTGGTAAAGCAGCTGTCGTCATTGGCGTTCTTGCACCGTAACTGGATTTGCTCACAAAAAGAAAATCTCCAATCAAAAGCGATTTTTCTAAAGATGCTGTCGGAATTGTAAATGGTTGAATGAAATATGTATGTACAATTGTAGCCACAATTACAGCAAAAAGTAGCGAGCTGACAGTGTCTCCACTTTTATTGGTGGCAACTAAACTTCGGTTTGGAACATGCGTTACATTTTGGGTATAATTGATATAATAAGTGTAAAATCCAAATGTGAAAATACCTAAAAGTGTATCAACTGTTAAATTTTTACCAAAAGCCCTCAATGTTTCAACCCAAACGACCGGAAACATAATTAAATTTACAATTGGCACAAAAAGCAAAATGGTCCACCATGCCGGGCGGTTGATGATTTTCATCAAAACCATCGCATTATAAACAGGAATTGCAGCTTCCCAAGATTTTCGTCCTGCTTTTTCGTATAATTTCCAAGTTCCTACATAGTGAATAATTTGAATAACTAGAAAAAATATAAACCATTGATAGAGTGTCATACTTATGATTTTAGAATTTAATCCCGATAAGTACCGAGATGGAATTTATAATTATAATTTTATTACTATTTTAGTGTGTCTTGTTGCTAATTAGTTACAAATTTTAGTGAAATTTTATTATTATTTTCAACTTTTACTTAGTCCTAATACATCTTTCATTGTAAAAACTCCCTTTTTTCCAACAATCCATTCTGCTGCTAAAACTGCTCCGAAAGCAAAACCCTCGCGGTTATTGGCTGTATGTTTAATTTCTATTGAATCAACTTCCGAATTATAAAAAACAGAATGCGTTCCTGGTACATTTTCAATTCTTTGCGCATCAATAAATAATTCATTTGATTTAGGATTTTCTAAAGTCCAATGATCATAACTGGAATTGCTGATGATTGAATTTGCTAACGAAATTGCTGTTCCACTTGGTGCATCTAACTTTTGCGTATGGTGAATTTCTTGCATTGTAATTTTATATTGACTGAATTTTGACATCATTTTTGCCAAATAATCGTTCAATTCAAAAAAAATATTTACGCCCAAACTAAAATTCGAAGCATAAATAAAACCCGTGTTTTTTTCAACGCACAAATTCTCTATTTCACGATAGCTTTGTAGCCAACCTGTTGTTCCACAAACTACTGGAATTTTTTTATTTAAGCTTTCAGAAATGTTTTTAACTGCAGCCGAAGGAATACTAAATTCTATAACAACATCGGCATTTTCTAATCCATCAAAATTAGATTCACTTGATTTTTTTAAAACAATTTCATGACCGCGCTGTAGAGCTAATTGCTCAATAACCTTGCCCATTTTCCCGTATCCTAAAAGTGCAATTTTCATTTCTATTTAAATTTATAACACAATGTTAAACCAACATTTTGCTTGTAATTGATGTCATTTGGATAAATAACAGGTTGAAAACTCAAATTATCATTGACATTAAATTGCATTAAGTGAGCATTTACATTGGCTTCAACAATATTCAAAACATAAAGTCCAATTGTGATTAGAAGCGATAAATCTCGATTGCGTTGAAAAACTTTTTGTCCGTTGATTAGCGTAGCGTCATTATATTGACCCTTAAACTCATCATCTAAACCAGCAAGTCGCTGTTTGTATGCATTTCTGAATCGTTTGTATTCTTTGTTATTGGTTGAATAAAAATAAATTCCAGTTCCCAAAGCTCCGTAAACAATTGGAATTTTCCAATATTTTTTGTTATAAGCTTGGCCAAGTCCAGGCAGAATTGCAGAATAAAATGCTGCTTTTGCTGGTGCTAAAGGGTTTATTTTACTCGAAGTTAATTGCACACTGTCTTTGACTACTAATTGCGTAGTCTTGTTTTCTTGTGCATGCAAAAAGACCGTTCCAAAAAGAAAAGTAAAAAAAAGTATGTAAATTTTAGTATTCACTAACTTTTTATCAATTTCATAATTCTGTTAAAATCTTCTTCAGAATGAAATGGAATTGTAATTTTTCCTTTCCCGTTTCCAGCTACTTTCACATCTACTTTTGCGCCAAAATAATTTGTAAATGATTTTTTTTCGTCATCATTAACCACAAATGTTGATGGCTTAACTTTAGAAATTGCTTTTGGCTTTAAGCTTTCTTGATAATTTTTAACCAATGTTTCAGTTTCACGTACAGAAAGATTTTGGCTTACAATTTTATGATAAATGTCGCTCTGGACATCTTGATTTTCAATATTAATCATGGCACGACCGTGTCCCATGGAAATAAATCCGTCGCGGATGCCAGTTTGAATAATTGGGTCTAGTTTCAAAAGTCGCAAATAATTTGCAATTGTTGAGCGTTTTTTCCCAACTCTATCGCTCATTTGTTCTTGAGTAAGCTGAATTTCGTCAATCAAACGTTGGTAAGAAAGTGCGATTTCAATTGGATCTAAATCGTGACGTTGTATATTTTCGACCAAAGCCATTACCAAAGATTCGTTGTCGTTGGCAATTCTTATGTAAGCAGGAATTACTGATAATCCAGCAATTTTTGAAGCCCGAAGTCTTCGTTCACCTGAAATAAGTTGGTAAGTATTAAAAGCTAATTTTCTAACTGTAATAGGTTGAATAACACCCAATTCTTTTATAGAAGTTGCTAATTCATTGAGCGAATCTTCATTAAAATTGCTTCGTGGTTGAAACGGATTAATTTCAATTACATCTAATTCTAGCTCGATGATATTGCCTACAACTTTATCAGCATTTTTATCACTTACAGATTTTATATCGTTGTCTGGATCTTTTAATAAAGCGGATAATCCACGACCAAGAGCTTGTTTTTTTACAGCTTGTGCCATCTTAATTAACTGTTTTTCTTAATGATTTCTTGTGCCAAATGAAGATAATTTGCTGCTCCTTTACTTGATGCATCATAGTTAATAATGCTTTCTCCAAAACTTGGTGCCTCGCTTAATTTTACATTGCGTTGGATGATTGTTTTAAAAACCATATCACTAAAATGTTTTTGAACTTCTTCAACCACTTGGTTTGATAAACGCAATCTAGAGTCAAACATCGTCAATAACAAACCTTCGATATCTAAATCTGGATTGTGGATTTTTTGCACACTTTTGATGGTGTTCAACAATTTTCCCAATCCTTCGAGCGCAAAATATTCGCACTGAATTGGAATAATAACCGAGTCCGCACAAGTCAGGGCATTTAAAGTTAACAAACCTAAAGATGGAGCACAGTCTATCAAAATATAATCGTACTTTTCTTTTATGTCACTCAATGCTTGCTTGAGCATGTATTCTCTATTTTCCTTATCTACGAGCTCAATTTCTATCGCAACAAGATCAATGTGAGCAGGAATTATGTCAACATTTGGCGCGGAACATTTTATAATTCCTTCTTCTGGCTTGTTACTATGTTCAAGAATTTGGTATGTTCCTATTTCGATGGTATCAATATCAATTCCTAAGCCCGAACTTGCGTTTGCTTGAGGGTCAGCATCAATAAGCAACACTTTTTTTTCTAAAACACCCAAAGAAGCTGCTAAATTAACAGATGTTGTTGTTTTTCCTACACCGCCTTTTTGGTTGGCAATTGCAATGATTTTACCCATTTATTGTTTTACTTTTTGAGCGGTAAAAATACAATTTATTATGGTTTTTTCAAGGGTTATTTGTTAACAAAAGTTAATTTTAATTACCGTGCCTCAAAGTTTGATATTGAAATGTTTGTAGCATTTCTTGATAGTTGAATCAATCAAAGCCATTAAAAATTGTTTATAATTTTTTTAAATCACATTTACTTCCGCTTCAATTTGAATGCCAAAGAGCTCAAAAACTGTTTTTTGAATATCTTTTGAAACCGCTAAAATTTCTTGTCCAGTCGCATTGCCATAATTCACTAAAACCAATGCCTGATTTTTATGAATTCCTGCATCTCCAAAACGTTTTCCTTTAAATCCAGCTTGCTCAATCAACCAACCAGCTGGCACTTTTACTTCTGTTTCAGAAATTTCATAAAATTTCATGTCAGGAAATTTAGTATGAATTTTTTCAAAATCAGATTTTAAAAGGATAGGATTTTTAAAGAAACTACCGCTATTTCCCAATACTTTAGGATCAGGCAGTTTACTTTGTCTGATAGCAATTACAGCATTACTAACATCAATTAAAGAAGGAGTTTTAATGTTGTTTTTTAATAATTCTGATTGAATATCACCATATGAAGTATTTATCTTATGGTTTTTTTTTGTCAATTTAAAAATTACAGACGTAATTATGTATTGGTCTTTCACTTCATTTTTAAAAATACTTTCTCTGTATCCAAAATTACATTCTTGGTTTTCGAAAGTTCTGTTAACTAGATTATCAATTTTTACAGCTTCACAAGAAACAAAAGTATCTTTGATTTCTGTTCCGTATGCACCAATATTTTGAACTGGTGTTGTACCAACGTTTCCAGGAATTAGCGACATGTTTTCTAATCCACCAAAATCTTGCTTGATGGTCCACAAAACAAATTCATGCCAGTTTTCGCCAGCTTTACTTTCCACCCAGACAAAATCATCATCTTGATCAACGATTTTTTTTCCTTTCAAATCAACATGAATTACCAAGGCATCAATGTCTTTGGTCAAAAGCATATTGCTACCACCTCCTAAAATAAACTTTTTTTTGGTTCTGTTTTCTTGTAATATTGTTTTCAATTCTTCAACAGAATGTGCGGCTACAAATTGTTTTGCTTTAGCCTCAATACCAAAAGTATTGTAGTTTTTTAAAGAAAAATCGTTAATAATTTCCATTAGATAAATTGAGATTAATAGTCAAATTTACATCAATTTAAATTGATTTTGAAATTTGAGAAAATTTTCCGACATAATTTTTCATCCAAATGTGCATCATAAACAAAGGCATGATGTATGGGGTCATTTTTGTTTCGCCTTTTTGAAGATTTTGAATCAATTTATCAATAGCAATATTTTCAAAATATGGCATTTGAAAAAGGTCGCTTTTTGAAAAGCAAGCCAACTCATCTCTAAATGCTGGACTTTTTGTGATATAATCACCCCAAGGCGCACTCAATCCAATTTTTCTAAATTTAATAATTTCTTTTGGTAATCGAGTTTGCATTGCCTTTTTCTGTAAAAATTTTCCTTTTTTACCTGAAAAAAGCCACTTGTCTTCTAGCGATCCTAATCCAACAACCAATCTAGGATCCAAAAAAGGTTCTCTGCATTCGATGGAAGCTCCCATTGTACATCGGTCGTTTCGGTCTAACAATGAACACAAATAGGTGTGTTGATCAAAATAAAGTGCTTGTCTTCTTAAATTATTTGGATATAAACTTTTCGCATCTTCAAATATAACTTTTCTATAAGTGTTTTTAGGTTCAACTCTTATACCATAAGTTTTCAAAATATCATCTGGATAAATATTTGAACCATTATAAATCACCAATCCTTCTTCGCTTTTAACTTGAGAATAACGAATCAATTTTTCAAACCTTGGTTTTTTTGAAAATAAATCAATGTTAGAAATAGTAGAAATAGAATGCAATAAGCTTGGAAATTGTAATGGTTTGTAGCGCACATAACCGCCCATCAATTCGTCTGCTCCTTCACCTGAAATTAAAACTTTTACTTTTGGCTTTGCCATTTGTGAAACTGCCAAAAGATGGGGTTCACTTAAATGCATAATTGGTTCGTCTTGAAAATAAGTAGACAACAAAAGTTTATCGTACAAGCAACTATCTTCCAATTGCATAGTTTCAAAATCATAATTGCACATTTCTGCCATCAACTTTGCTAAATGAGCTTCATTGTGAAGCTCTTCTTTAAAACCAATGTTAAATGTGCTAATGTCTTTGAAATTTTGATGTTTTAACGATGCTAAAACAGAGGAAGAATCCAGTCCTCCACTAAGTAAAACGCCAACAGGTACATCGCTGACCATGCGTAATTTTATTGAATCATCAAATGTATGTCGAAACCAATCTACAGGTTTTTTAATTATTTCTTGCTTTTGAATTTCAAGTTTTAAATCCCACCATTTTTTAGTGGTAATTTTTCCGTTTTCAGAAATGGTTAAAAAATGTCCAGGCAAAAGTTTTTTTACGTTTTCATACAATGTCAGTTCTCCGGCAACAAACCGATTAAAAACATATTCTTCCAAACCATTTTGAGCAATTTTTAGAGGAATTCCAGCCGTAAAAAGGGCTTTTTGTTCTGATGCAAAATAAAACGCTTCTTTATAAAAGGAATAGTACAATGGTTTTACTCCCATTCTATCTCGTGCAACAATTAGTTTTTTTTCTAGCTTATCCCAAATTGCAAAAGCAAACATTCCATTCAATCGGTTCAACATTTCTACGCCATAAAGTTGAAACATTTGCATTAAAACTTCCGTATCAGAATGGGTTTTTTGAGTAAACCCTTTTGCATTTAACTCAGTATAAAAATCCTTATAATTATAAATTTCGCCATTAAAAACCATTGCGAATCGACCGTTTTCAGATAAGAAAGGTTGGTGTCCAGCCGCTGAAACATCTAAAATAGCAAGTCTTCTGTGGCCAAAACCAATGTTGTTTTCTAGAAATATTCCTTTGTCGTCTGGACCACGATGTTCTAGAGCATCACGCATTTTTGTTACAATACGTTCATCTACTTTTTTTTGCGAATGCAAATTTAAAATACCATTTATTCCACACATAACTAATTGTATTTTCTCTGATTAATCAAGTCGTGGTATAGATTGGCAATAATCTTCATATTATTTCGGTAATCCGCATTTTTTTCAACGAATTTTCGATTTTCCACAAGTGCATTTTTTCTATAATCTTCATTCATAAAGGCCCAAATCAATTCATCGGCTAGCATTTGTGGATCATCAAGTGTAATAAGTTGACCGTTTTTTCTGTGGTCAATCCAGCTACTATTTCCGGGTAGATTTGTTACAATAGGATAACAATACGTTGCCATTGCTTCAAATAATGATGCAGAAACACCTTCTGTAGTAGGCATACTGATATAGAAATCAGCATCCTGAAGAAGTTGCGGTAATGCGGTGTTCAGAATCCGTCCTTTAAAAATAACTTTATTATCTATATTTAATTTTTTCGCTAGATTTTTTAAATTGTTTGTTTCAGGTCCATCGCCAACAATTGTTAGTACGAAATCGATTCTTTGCTGATTTAAAATCGCAAAAGCTTTTAAAATAATTTCATGTCTGTATTCTGGCAACAAAGAACGGGTTACGATTGCATTTATTTTATTTGCATTGACCGAAGTTGGGTTATAAAAAAAAGCTTCTAAATCGATGCCTTTTGATAAAATCAGCACTTTTTGCATGTCTACATTTGCTTCTTTCATTGAAATCGTCATTACCGGTCCCCAAGCATGAATCAAAGTTGCTTTTTTGAATGCATAATTTTGAATTACTTTTTTCAAAGGCAATAAAATTGAATTGTCTGGCCACAAATCAGTTCTTCCTTGTTGTGCAATGGCAACGGGTTTTACTCCACACAAGGCGGCCAAAAATCCATAACTTGTTGTTCTTTCTGCAATTACCATATCTGGCTTCTGCTGTTTTATGATTTTTTTTATTTTAAAAATGGCAGTTGTATATTCTAGTATTCTTAAAACCCTATTTATAAAAGTATTGCTTGGTTTTTTGAGTTCCCAAGTGATAATTTCAAAATTTCCGAATTTTTTCAAGCCGTTCATCCAAGTGATGGCGTCGGCCCTGTAAGATTCTCCAAGAAAAAGTATTTTCTTTTGTTTCATTACTCATC
>CALPKO020000011.1 GCA_943324165.2 Bdellovibrio sp. ZAP7
GTGACCAATTAGAAGATCCTAAAATGACAAAAACCATTGTCAAACGCGGTGTGACCGAACTGGTTACGCCAGGAGTTTCGATGAATGATGAAGTTTTGCAATCTAAATCAAACAACTTTTTAGCCGCAGTTTATTTTGGAAAAAAAAACTTAGGAGTATCATTTTTAGATGTTTCAACTGGAGAATTTCTTACAGCGCAAGGCAATGAAGAATACATTGACAAGCTGTTACAAAATTTTCAACCAAGCGAAGTTTTAATTCCAAAAAACAACAAGGGAGATTTTAAACAAACTTTTGGCGAAGATTTTCATAATTTTTACCTCGAAGATTGGATTTTTAAAGAAGACTATGCTTTTGAAACCCTAACGAATCATTTTCAAACCATTTCCTTAAAAGGTTTTGGAATCGAAGAATTGCCTGAAGGCATCATTGCATCTGGAGCAATTTTATATTATTTATCCGAAACACAACACAATAAAGTTCAGCACATCACGTCTATTCAGCGCATTGCCGAAGATGCTTATGTTTGGATGGATCGTTTTACAATTCGAAATTTAGAATTGTACCACTCTTATAATCCAAATGCAGTGACTTTGCTGGATGTTATCGACAGAACTTTATCGCCAATGGGCGGAAGATTATTGAAACGTTGGTTGGCATTGCCTTTAAAAGACATCCATAAAATTAGAAATCGCCATGAAGTAGTTGCTTTTTTAAAGGAAAATACTTCGGTTTTAAAAAGTATTCAAAATCAAGTGAAGCAAATTTCAGATTTGGAGCGATTGATTTCTAAAATTGCTACTGGCAAGGTTTCTCCGCGCGAAGTTGTTCATTTAAAGGAATCATTAGATGCTATTATTCCTATAAAATCATTGGCTTTACAAAGCAAGAATGAAGCTTTAAAAATCATCGGGGATAGTTTGCACAGTTGTGATTTGTTGCGAGAAAAAATCAAGAATACTTTAAATCAAGATGCGCCAGTGGCTATTGCTAAAGGAAATGCGATTGCAAAAGGCGTTAATGATGAGTTAGACGATTTGCGCGCCATTTCACTTTCTGGTAAAGCATATCTAGAAGGTATTGAAAAACGGGAATCTGAAAAAACGGGAATTTCTTCTTTAAAGATTTCATTTAACAATGTTTTTGGGTATTATATTGAAGTGCGAAATTCCCATAAAGATAAGGTTCCGGCAGAATGGATACGTAAACAAACACTAGTAAATGCGGAGCGTTATATTACCGTGGAGCTAAAAGAGTATGAAACTAAAATCTTAGGTGCTGAAGAAAAAATTTATAAAATAGAAGTAGAGCTGTTTGAACAATTGGTCGCTTGGATTGCGACTTATATCAAACCTGTTCAGTTGAATGCCAATTTAGTGGCGCAACTCGATTGTTTGACTTCGTTTACACAATTGGCAATTGAAAACAAATATGTTTGTCCAGAATTAGATGAAAGTTTTGAATTGGACATCAAAAATGGACGTCATCCTGTGATTGAAAAACAGTTGCCTGTTGGAACTCCCTACATTGCCAATGATGTTTTTTTAGACCGTGAAACGCAACAGTTAATAATGATTACTGGGCCAAATATGTCCGGGAAGTCCGCTATTTTAAGACAAACTGCTTTGATTGTTTTATTGGCTCAAATGGGAAGTTTTGTTCCTGCGGAGAGCGTAAAATTAGGAATTATAGACAAGATTTTTACTAGAGTAGGAGCAAGTGACAATATTTCGATGGGTGAATCTACCTTTATGGTGGAGATGAACGAAACCGCTTCTATTTTAAATAATATTTCAGATAGAAGTTTGGTGCTTTTAGATGAAATTGGCCGAGGAACAAGTACTTACGATGGAATTTCTATCGCTTGGGCAATTGCAGAATTTTTGCACGAACACCCTTCAAAACCCAAAACGTTGTTTGCGACACATTATCATGAATTGAACGAAATGAGTGATGTTTTGCCTCGAATTCAAAATTACAATGTTGCTGTAAAAGAATTGAAGGACAATGTCTTGTTTGTTAGAAAATTAGTAAAAGGCGGAAGCGCACACAGTTTTGGAATTCATGTTGCGAAAATGGCCGGAATGCCACAAACGGTAATTTTAAAAGCGCAAAAACTACTCAAAAAACTAGAAAAAGACCATTCTAGTGATGCCTTAAATGGAATAAAAGCTGCAAAGGACGAGTTGCAAATGAGCTTTTTTAACTTAGACGATCCTTTGTTGGAGGAAATTAAAGACGAAATTCTAAATCTAGACATTAACACGCTTACGCCCGTTGAGGCATTGATGAAACTCAATGAAATCAAGCGAATGTTAGTAAAAAAATGATTTTTTGAAATTTAAATCATAGATTTTCAAGTCGTTAAAATTCTACGATTTTTTTTATAAAAAAAGATTGTATAATTGAATTAATATACTAAATTTGCCCTCGCAATAATAACCAAAATTGTGGTTCATACAGATTTTGAAATGCGAAAATAGCTCAGTTGGTAGAGCGCGACCTTGCCAAGGTCGAGGTCGCGGGTTCGAGCCCCGTTTTTCGCTCTAATATATGTAACATTCAAGTTTTAATTTGTTTATGATTGCATAGTGAGTGATATACTTAGTTAGTTTTTGAAAAAAAATAAGCTTGGGTGGTATAGATTTAATTAATTTTTTTTAAAAATTTATACCAACAAAAAAAAATAAGCTTGGGTGGTGAAATTGGTAGACACGCTGGACTTAAAATCCAGTGACTGTAATGGTCGTACGGGTTCAAGTCCCGTCCCGAGTACAAAACCTCTTCTTTATGGAGAGGTTTTTTTATTGTGTAAAACGAATTAAAAATGAGCTCTTTTGTAATCACAAAAAGATTTAACGACGAATATAAATTTGAATTTACTTCAAGGAAAGGAAAAACTATTTTTACAAGCAATAGTTTTGAACTAAAATTTGAATGTGAACAAGCGATTGATTTTTTAAAACTAAATATCGAGCATGCGCTTTTCTTGAAATCAAAATCGTCAAAAGGGAAGTATTTTTTTAGACTTTTGATAGAAGACAAGCAATTGGCAATTAGCAGAAAATACGCTACACAATTAATGCTTGAAAAAGGAATTATTGAAATTTCGAAATATGTAACAAAATCTGAAATTTTAGACTTTTCGAATAATGATTTTATTTTTGATTGATTTCATGTTTACGTTATGTTTGGATATTAATTCGGCTGGTTGAAAATTCGTGATTTATAATTTAGAAGTTGAGACTTATTTTATTTTAATGATCTATAAGGATAAAAAAAACCACCATACTTTCGTATGATGGTTCTAAAATTTTAGAAATTAATTTCTAATTATTTTTTTACTTCTTCTGTTGCTGGAGCAGCTTCTGCTGGAGCAGCTTCTACTGGAGCAGCAGTTGTGTCAGCAGCAACTGGTGCAGCTTCTACTGGTGCAGCTTCTACTGGTGCAGCTTCTTCTACTGGAGCTTCAGCAGCTTTGTCTTTACAAGATACTACAGTTAATGCAGCGATAACAGCTAAACTTAAAAATACTTTTTTCATCTTACTTAATTTATAAAAGGTTAATTATTAATTCGGAGCAAAGATATAAATTTTTTAATATATAAAATTATTTTTTAATTTTTTTTCAAAAAAAATAATCTTTACAACGCTAATCTATTTTACAATTACTGTGCCAAACTTTTAATTTCTTTTAAAAAATCGTTAAATTTTTAATATCGGCTTGTTTTTTATCAAAGAAGTTCAATTACAACGTTTTAGTAACTTTTCTGTTTTTTGGGTGCACCAATTTTAATTCGCTAATCAAATTTTTAGCACCAGCATATTGATCTATAATGAATAAAACATAACGAATATCAACCATAACATTTCTGCAAATCGAAGGGTCATAATAAATATCACTCATAGTTCCCTCCCAAACCCGATCGAAATTTAACCCAATCAAGTTGCCCTTGGCATCCATTGCTGGACTTCCGGAATTTCCACCGGTAGTGTGGTTCGTTCCAATAAAACAAACAGGCATTTTTCCGTTTTCTCCATACTGACCGTAATCTTTGTTCTTGTATAATTCGATAAGTTTTTTTGGAACATCAAATTCGTAATCGCCTGGAATGTATTTCTCTAAAACACCATCTAAATAAGTATTAGGCAAATAAACAGTTGCATCTTTTGGCGCATAACCTTTCACTTTTCCATAAGTTACTCGCAAAGTGCTGTTGGCATCTGGGAAAATTCTCGCATTTTTATTTAATTCCAATTGTGCTTTCATGTAAGTGCGTTGCAAAGCCCTGATTTTAAAATTTATTTCGTCATAAGTTGGCGTAACTTCTTTTATATATTTATCTGTAATTTCTTTCACAAACAAATATCCTTTGTCTTGGTTTAAATTCGATAATATCGTTTTTGTATCACCATTTAAGAGATTTTGAAGTCCTTCGTAACTTACTAATTTCGATTGTGAATAAAGATTTGTTGCTAAATTCTCAATATTGGTATTTTCTAAATTAGCTGGAAAAAACTGTTTTGGCGATTTTGAAATGTACAAATTCATTAATTGTTCAAAAACTTTTTGATCTACATTAGGATTAAAATTTTTGTAAAAAGTTGCAGCTTCTTTTAAAATGCTATTTTTTCTTTCAGTGAATGCTGTTTCTCCTTTTGTATTGAAAACTTGTTCCAGTTGATAAATTTCATAAGCTTTGGTCAAAAATTCTGTGTTGCGGAGAAAAACTTCTGTGAAATAATCTTTCGCTAAGGCGTAAGGAGCAATTGCTTTGTAATTGTTTTCAAAATCAGAAAGTAAGTTTCCGTATGCTGCTTGTTTGTTAGCTTTAACAACATTTTGCTGAAAAACAATCTCTTGATTTCGCTTAATTTCAATGGCATTTGACTTTTTTAATCCTAAAGATTCGCCAATCCATTTTTTCCAATAATTGGCAATTCCAGCATATTTAGATGCATACTGAATTTTTATGGCATTGTCTTTTCGCATAAAACCATCAGCAACTTTAAGCGCTTTATCTCTAATTTCGATTTTTGCAGGATTCAGGTCGTTTAGAATTTGTTCTATTGCAACTGCTGGTAAATATTCGTTTGTTCTGCCAGGATAGCCCATCACCATTGTAAAATCATTTTCTTTTACACCGTCTAAAGAAATTGGCAGAAAATGTTTTGGAACATAAGGCACATTGTCTTTAGAATAAGGCGCAGGACGATTGTTTTTGTCGGCATAGATTCTGAAAATAGAAAAATCGCCTGTGTGTCGCGGCCAAACCCAATTGTCTGTATCAGAACCAAATTTTCCGATAGAACTAGGTGGCGTTCCCACTAAACGAACATCTTTGAAGGTTTCTGTAACGAACAAAATGTATTGATTTCCTTCAAAAAATGCCCGGACTTTGTTTTCTTGCCAAGTTTCCTTTTTAAAACTGCCCATTAATTTAGTGCTATTTTCTTGAATTTTCTTTTGTCGATCGGCTTCAACTAAAATATTTTCTGTGCCTTCTAAAATTTGTTTGGTAACATCGTTTATACTTACAATAAACATTACATCAACATCATTTGCTGGTAATTCTTCGTCCATTTTATAGGCCCAAAAACCATCTGTTAAGTAATCGTGTGCAACCGAAGACAGGTTTTGAATGGCATCAAAACCACAATGGTGATTGGTGAGCAGCAATCCTTTTGGCGATATCATTTCGGCTGTACAACCGCCATCGAACTGCGGAACGGCATCTTTTATGCTAGATTTGTTGGCGTCGTAAATGTCTTTTGCAGTCATTTTCATGCCTAAATTTTTCATTTCGGTTTCGTTCATTCCTTGTAAAAGGGAAGGAATCCACATGCCGCCTTGTTGGGCATTGGCTTGAAAAATTATAAATAAGAAAAGTAGTTTTAGGTTTTTCATTATGTTAGTTTATATAGATTTATAGAATGTTAATTTTAATATTTTTTTAATGCCGTTTTCCTTTCCAAGTGCCACCATAGTTGTAATGTTCTAATTTTTTCATCTTTTCGCAACATGTTTTACACACAAAAATCCAATTTTTGTCTTGTTTAATTTGTATGCGAAATAAAACAATTTCCTTTACATTGCAAATGGCACAATTTTTAGTTTTCACCGAACCGCATTTTTCTTCAAATCTTCGAGCGAGACAATTTCTAATGCTTTTACGTTGGTCGCTTCTAGAATAACGGGCGGTGCAACACCCGCTTTGAAAGCTTCTTTCCAACGATTGGCACACAAACACCAAATATTCCCTGCTTTTAATCCAGGAAACCCACTTGAAGGATAAGCTGATATTAAGTCGTTCCCTTTCGAGAGAGAATATTTTAGAAATTCATCTGTCATTACTGCAGCAATAACATGGGAGCCATGATCATTTTGGTCCGTTGAACAAAATCCTGTTCTAAAAAATCCTGTCAACGGATCCTTGCTCGCGAGTTGCAAATCGGTGCCTAAAACATTTTTTTGGTTTGTTGTCATTGGTTTAAGTTTTGAATTTTTATTCGAGTCTAAAAGACAATTCTGTTCAGTCGATTTCGTTTGTGCAAATCCTATTGATATTTTTAGAAAAATACAAACGTAGATTAAACTTGTTGTTATAGTTAAGCTATAATTTTTCATGATTATTTCATTTAAAAAAAAATTATTCAGTTGCGTTTAAATAATTTAAAATGGTTTTCGTCGCGCCTTCATTCATTTTCACGAAAGTGCTTGCAATATGCCCTTTTTCTATACGTTCATCTTCATTTTGAATCAAAAAAGCTAAATTTTCTTCTAATTCCTTTTTTGATTTTACGCTGATACAACCACCTAAATGAACCAAAGCAACGGCTTCTGAAAACTTCTCGAAATTCGGACCAATCAAAACGGGAATTCCAAAAGTAGCAGGTTCTAATATATTGTGTAATCCGGCTGTGCCGAAGCCTCCGCCAACATATGCAATGTCTGCATAACTATAAATTTTGGTTAAAAATCCGATGCTGTCAACAATCATAACATCAAACTCGTTAAACGGCAAGTTTGTACTATTTACTTCGGAATGTAAAATTACTTTTTTTGAAATTTGATTTTTAAGATTTGTTATTTGCTCTTCCTTAATATTGTGTGGCGCAATAATGAATTTTACGTTATAAGGATTTGTATTAATGAAGTTAATCAAATTATTTTCGTCTTTTGGCCAAGAACTTCCAACCGCAATAGTTAAAGTGTTGTTTTTGAATTTTTCTATAATTTCGATTGCATTATCTTGGCTTAATATTTTTGAAACCCGATCGAATCTCGTATCTCCTGAAAATTTTACATTCTGAAATCCAACAGATTGTAATAATTTTTTAGAACTTTCATTTTGAACAAAAAAGTAATTGAATGTTTTTAATGCATTTCTATAAAAACCTCCATACCATTTAAAAAACAGTTGATCTTCGCGAAAAATTCCTGAAATTAAATAAGTTGGAAGCTCAAGCTTTTGAAGTTCACGCAAATAATTTGGCCAGTATTCATATTTTATGAAAAAAACCATTGTGGGATGAACTAATTTTAAAAATGCCTTCGCATTGTTTTTTGT
Source organism: Bdellovibrio sp. ZAP7 (assembly GCA_943324165.2). Lineage (GTDB taxonomy): Bacteria > Bacteroidota > Bacteroidia > Flavobacteriales > Flavobacteriaceae > Flavobacterium. The sequence continues at coordinate 7,572 of CALPKO020000011.1, forward strand.
GTCCAGCGGCAAATAGACAGTTACATCCGCAATTTTATTATTTTTACGTATTTCAAAACCAGAAGGGGAAAAAAAAGTAACTACAATTTTGTGATTTGGATGTTTTTCTTTCAACTTTTCAATTACTGGCAAGCCCTGTTCGTATTCGCCCAGCGAAGCAGCATGAAACCAAATGGTTTTGTCGGAAGGTTTTATTTTTTCTGATAATATCGCAAAAACGGATTTTCTACCATCAACAAAAAGTTTGATTTTAGGGTTGAAAAAGGCAACTATTTTTAGGATGAATCCAGCAGAGTGAATGATAAAATTGTATAAAAAATACATTTAAATTAAATTTTATTCAAAAATACATTTTCCTTACAATATATTACCGGTTTAAAGGTAAAATAACTACATTTGGGTCGCAAATTCATTTACTAAATTTTAATAAACACAGTATATATTGTGATTTAAATATTATGAAAAAAATTCAAATGGTTGACTTGAAAGGTCAATATGAAAAGATAAAAACTACCGTAAACACTTCCATTCAAGAGGTTTTAGATAATAACACCTACATCAACGGACCACAAGTTCATCAATTTCAGAAGAATTTAGAAGAATACTTGGATGTTAAACATGTGATTCCGTGCGCAAATGGTACTGATGCCTTGCAAATTGCGATGATGGCATTGGGCTTGAAACCCGGCGATGAGGTGATTACAGCAGATTTTACTTTTGCAGCAACTGTTGAGGTAATTGCTTTATTGCAATTAACACCTGTTTTAGTAGATGTTGAAATGGCTAATATGAATATTTCTATTGAAGCAATAAAAAAAGCAATTACGCCAAAAACAAAAGCAATTGTTCCTGTACATTTGTTTGGTCGTGCCGCAAACATGGAGGCCATTATGCGCATTGCTGAAGAATATAATTTGTATGTAATAGAAGATAATGCCCAAGCCATTGGAGCTAATTGCAGTTCTTCCACAGGAAAAAAACGCAAAGCAGGAACAATTGGTCATGTGGCATCAACTTCTTTTTTTCCTTCGAAAAATTTAGGATGTTATGGAGACGGCGGAGCGATTTTTACGAATGATGCTGCTTTGGCACATACTATTCGAGGCATTGTAAACCACGGAATGTACGTTCGCTATCATCATGATGTTGTTGGTGTGAATTCTAGATTAGACAGTGTTCAAGCGGCTGTTTTAAATGCTAAATTGCCATTTTTGGACGAATACAACCAATCACGACAAAATGCTGCAAGAAAATACTCTGCGGCTTTTGATGGCCATAAAAATATTATTGCGCCAAGCATTTGTGACATTTGCGATTGCCATGTTTTTCATCAATATACGTTAAGGATTATTGATGCAGACAGAGATGCGTTGATGCAACATTTGCTTGACAAGGGAATTCCATGTGCGATTTATTACCCAATTCCATTGCATTTGCAAAAAGCTTATTTAGACGAACGTTACAAAGAAGAAGATTTTCCTGTTACTAATCAATTGGTAAAAGAGGTAATTTCATTGCCAATGCATACAGAATTGGATGATGATCAAATACAATATATCACAACAACGGTTTTAGAATTTTTAAATTAAGAATATGGAAAATAGAGAAAAGATAAGAGACTAAAAGTTAAATCTATCTTCTATTTTTTATTTTCGATTATCTCTTAAAAAATGAAAATATTAGTCACTGGAGGCTTGGGTTTTATTGGTTCACACACCGTTGTGGAACTTCAAAGTGAAGGTTTTGAGGTGATTACAATTGATAATCTTTCTAATTCTTCTATTGAAGTATTGGATGGAATTGAAAAAATTTCGAGCAAAAAACCAATTTTCGAACAATTGGATTTGAGAGAAAAAAGCGCTGTTCAGGCTTTTTTTCAAAAATTTGATGACATTGCAGGCGTTATTCATTTTGCTGCTTCAAAAGCGGTAGGTGAGAGCGTGGAAAATCCTTTACTATATTACGAAAATAATATTTCCACATTGGTTTATATCCTTCAAGAATTAGAAAAAAAGCAAAGTGCCAGTTTTATTTTTAGTTCGTCATGCACGGTTTACGGTCAAGCCGAGAAGATGCCAATTACTGAAAACGCTCCAATTCAAGCAGCGATGTCGCCTTATGGAAACACAAAACAAATTGGCGAAGAAATTATAAACGAGGTTTGTAAAGTAAGCAATATCAATTCTATTTTGTTACGTTATTTCAATCCGATTGGTTCTCACAAAAGTGCAGAAATTGGAGAGTTACCAATTGGTGTGCCGCAAAATTTAGTGCCATTTATTACACAAACAGGAATTGGTTTACGCAAAGAGTTATCCGTTTATGGGAACGATTATCCAACGCCAGACGGCACTTGTATTCGCGATTATATTCATGTGGTTGATTTAGCGAAAGCGCATGTTATCGCTTTGCAACGGTTATTAAATAAAAAGAATCTCGAAAAAGTAGAGGTTTTTAATTTAGGAACTGGAACTGGAAGTTCAGTTTTGGAAGTAATCCATTCTTTTGAAAGGGTTTCTGGTCAAAAATTGCCTTATAAAATTGTAGACAGAAGAGAAGGCGATGTAATTGAAGCTTACGCTAATACCGATAAAGCCAACAATGTTTTGGGTTGGAAATCACAGTCATCTTTAGACGAAAGCATTGCCTCAGCATGGAAATGGGAACAGCGAATTAGAAAGTAAGTTATAAAAAAACAAGCTATAAGTAGTTTTTCTTTTGAAGTTCGCTTGGTAGTTGAAACGATTCCGCTTGTGTATTTCTTCAATAAGTTAACATTTGTCTGCCCTAATCATTTATACTAAATTGCATTTATATCATGATTACTGTTTTTTGGGGAACTTATTTTTAGACGAAGTAATCGCAACAGACTTGTTTTAGCCGAAACATTGAATATTTCGGATTTGTTTATTTGCAATCATCAGACAAAAGAACAGCGGTTTGTTTTACACTCGTTAAAAGTAAAATAATTTAAAACTTCGAAAGCTTTTTTAAATTTCAATTTTTAATAGCCAAAAGATTTTGTTACTTTGCAAAAGCATAAATATTTTTATTCGAATACTATTTTCGTATTCAGTGAAGCAGTAAACTAAAAAATGAGTTTAGTAAAATTAACTATAAAAGGCATTTCTTACAGTCAAACCCAAAATGGGGCTTATGCTTTGATTTTGAACGAAGTTGACGGCGACCGAAAACTACCAATCGTTATTGGTGCGTTTGAAGCACAATCTATAGCAATCGCTTTGGAAAAAGAAATAAAACCACCTCGTCCTTTGACCCATGATTTATTTAAAAATTTTGCAGATAGATTTGGAATTATTGTCAAACAAGTTATCATTCATAAGTTAGTTGATGGTGTTTTTTATTCAAGTATCATTTGCGAAAGAGATAAAATAGAAGAAATTATTGATGCGCGCACTTCAGATGCTATTGCTTTGGCTTTAAGATTTTCTGCACCGATTTTTACTTACAAAAATATTTTAGAAAAAGCTGGAATTTTTCTCAAAGCAAATCCGTTAGATTCCAATTTGGCAGATAATATTGATGACGTACTTTCAAACCCAGAAACATTTGGAATGGAAGAAACAAATACTTCCGGTACAATTTATTCTAACAATACATTTGCTGAATTGAATCAAATGTTAGCAACTGCTGTCGAAGAGGAAGATTATGAAAAAGCAGCAAAAATTCGAGATGAAATTTCAAAACGGTAGTGTTTAATCTCTCCGCCAAACAATAGAAAATTCTTTAAAATGAAGCAATACCACGATTTAATTCATCATGTTTTAGAAAATGGAATCCAAAAAGGGGACCGCACAGGCACAGGAACAAAAAGTGTTTTTGGCTATCAAATGCGTTTTGATTTAAGCGCTGGTTTCCCGATGGTAACTACCAAAAAATTACACTTAAAGTCAATTGTTTATGAATTGCTTTGGTTTTTAAAGGGAGAGACAAATATAGCTTATTTGAAAGAAAATGGCGTTAAAATTTGGGATGAATGGGCAGATGAAAATGGCGAATTAGGCCCTGTTTACGGTCATCAATGGAGGAATTGGAACAGTGAAGAAATTGACCAAATCACTGAGCTTATAGAAAGTTTGAAAACCAATCCGAATAGCCGAAGAATGTTGGTTTCTGCTTGGAATCCATCGGTTTTGCCAGATACAACAAAATCTTTTTCTGAAAATGTTGCCAGCGGAAAAGTTGCTTTGCCACCGTGTCACGCATTTTTTCAATTTTATGTTGCCGACGGAAAATTATCATGTCAACTTTATCAACGAAGCGCAGATATTTTTCTCGGAGTACCTTTCAACATTGCATCGTATGCTTTGTTAACTATGATGATTGCACAAGTTTGTGATTTAGGAGTAGGAGAATTTATTCATACTTTTGGTGATGCACATATCTATAACAATCATTTTGAACAAGTAGAATTGCAACTTTCAAGGGATTTTAGGGCTTTGCCAAAAATGATTTTAAATCCAAATATTAAAAATATTTTCGATTTTAAATTTGAAGATTTTACCTTAGAGGGTTACGATCCACATCCACACATTAAGGGAGTTGTTGCGGTTTAGATTGTGCTTCATTCAATTTACGAATCACTTTTGCAGGATTTCCGACCGCCAAAGAATTGTCAGGAATGTTTTTTGCAACAACGGCTCCAGCACCTACTACGCAACCGTTTCCAATTTTAACACCGGGGCATATTACCACGTTTCCACCAATCCAACAGTCGTTTCCGACAGAAATTGGTTTTGAAAACTCAACAGTCCTGCGTTCAATCGCATCAAGCGGATGTGTTGCAGTATAAATCTGAACACCTGGCCCAAAAAAAACATTTTTGCCAATTTCAATTTTCATGGCATCTAAAACCACACAATTCACATTGAAATACACATTTTCGCCAGAATGA
>CALPKO020000012.1 GCA_943324165.2 Bdellovibrio sp. ZAP7
AAGATGGAAAAATAAATTACAAAGAAGATTTCTTTGGAAAAGAAACCAATTTAACCGTTTCTGGACAATTAGAAGCAGAAACTTTTGCCATGGCATTGGGGCAGGTTTATACATTCGGACCAACCTTTCGTGCAGAAAATTCTAATACTTCGCGCCATTTGGCAGAATTTTGGATGATTGAACCCGAAGTGGCTTTCAATGATTTGAATGACAATATGGATTTGGCGGAAGATTTTATTCAATATGTGATAAAATATACGTTAGAAAAATGCCAAGATGATTTGAAGTTTTTAGAAAACCGCTTATTAGACGAAGAAAAAGCAAAACCACAAGCCGAGCGCAGTGAAATGAGCTTATTGCAAAAACTTAATTTTGTTTTAGAAAACAATTTCAAACGTGTTTCTTATACAGAAGCAATTGACATTTTGAGGGATTCTACTCCAAACAAAAAGAAAAAATTCAATTACATTATCAATGAATGGGGCGCAGATTTACAATCTGAACACGAAAGATACTTGGTAGAAAAACATTTTAAATGTCCGGTGATTTTGTTTGATTATCCAGCAAACATCAAAGCTTTTTACATGCGTTTGAACGAAGATGGAAAAACCGTTCGTGCCATGGACATCCTTTTTCCTGGAATAGGAGAAATTGTTGGAGGTTCACAAAGAGAGGAACGTTTTGATGTTTTGGTCGAAAAAATGAAAGTCTTGGGCATTGATGAAGAGGAACTTTGGTGGTATTTAGACACCCGAAAATTCGGTTCGGCGGTGCATTCTGGCTTTGGTTTAGGATTCGAAAGATTAGTGCTTTTCGTTACCGGAATGACGAATATTCGCGATGTAATTCCGTTTCCTAGAACCCCGGGAAGTGCTGAGTTTTAAAATAGGTTGTGGGTTGTCAATTGTCGGTTAGAAGCCAACAACTATCAACCAATAACCAACAACTATAAAAATGCTAAAACAATTCTTAAATCTCAAATTATCTCAAAAATTATCTCCACAACAAATCCAGTTGATGAAGTTAATTCAACTGCCTACGCAAGCTTTTGAGCAACGTTTGTTGGAAGAAATGAACGAAAATCCAGCGCTCGAAAGCGGAATAAATCAAGAAGATGTTTTTGAAAAAGATGAATTTGACAATAACGACGATTACGACGAATATGAAGACAATGAAAGTATTGATTCTGGCGATGTCAACATTGATGAATATTTAAGCAACGACGAAACGCCAGATTATAAAACCCAAAGCAATAATTACAGCGACGAAGAGGACAGAGAATCTCCTTTGTCGGCTGGAGTGAGTTTCCATCAAGATTTAATCAATCAATTAAATACTTTTATTTTAACTGATGAGCAACGAGAGATTGCAGAATTCTTAGTTGGAAACATAGACGATATGGGTTATATCCGCAGAAGTATTCCTGATATTGTTGACGATATGGCATTTACACAAGCCATTTATACCGATGAAAAAAGCGTTGAAAAAATGCTTCATGTTATCCACGAACTTGAACCGTCGGGTGTTGGCGCTAGAGATTTGCAAGAATGTTTATTGTTACAGCTTAAGCACAAAACCCCTACAGAATATGTTGCTTTGGCAATTGCGATTATCGAAGAACAATTTGACGCTTTTACTAAAAAACACTACGAAAAACTGACTTTGAAATTCAATATTTCTAACGAACAGCTAAAAACTGCGATTCACGAAATTGAAAAACTGAATCCAAAACCAGGAGGTTCATTTACTGGTAATAATCGTGTAACTGAAAATGTTGTGCCCGATTTTGCTATCAGAATTGTAGATGATGAGTTAGAATTGACATTAAACGGACGCAATGCACCATCGCTTCATGTATCGAAAGATTATCAAGAAATGATGCAAACCTATAAAGATTCTCGTGATAAATCTGGCCCTCAAAAAGATGCAGTTCAGTTTATTAAACAAAAATTAGATTCTGCTAAATGGTTTATTGATGCGATTCGTCAACGACAAGAAACACTTTTTGTAACGATGAATGCCATTATGCACTTTCAAGAAGAATTTTTTCTTGATGGCGACGAAACCAAACTAAAACCAATGATTTTGAAAGACATTGCAGATTTGGTTGGGTTGGATATTTCGACCGTTTCTCGTGTTGCCAATAGCAAATATGTCGAAACACCTTATGGCACAAAGTTGATAAAAGAATTTTTCTCTGAAGCCATGACCAACGACCAAGGTGAAGAAGTTTCGACTTTAGAAATCAAAAAAATCTTGAAAGATGTGATTGATGAAGAAGATAAACACAAACCGCTTCCAGATGATCAATTGGCAGAAATTCTGAAAGAAAAAGGCTATCCGATTGCAAGAAGAACCATTGCAAAATACAGAGAATTGTTAGATATTCCTGTAGCGAGAATGCGTAAAAAAATGTAAAATTGAAAAAAGTCCTGCCTTTATTTTCATACCTTTTTCATCCATTATTCATTTCGATTTATGCCGTTTTATTGTTCTTTTATTTTGGCGAAAGCTATTTTGAATATCCACAAATCTATTTAGTGATTATTCAAATCGTGATTGTTACGATTTTTATTCCACTCACTTTTTATTATCTTCTATTGTCTTATGGAAAAGTAGATTCAATCATGTTGGATAAGAAATCACAACGAAAAATGCCATTATTGATTCATGCTGTTTTACTTTTTGTATTGATTTCAAAAAGCATTACTGTTGATAATTTAATAGAATTACACTATTTTTTTCTTGGAAGTTTAATCAGCACAATTGTAGCTTTTCTTTTGATTTATAAAAGAATAAAAGCGAGTTTGCATTTAATTGGCACGACTGCTCTCACTGTTTTTGCCATTGGAATCAGTCTGCATTTTCAAATTAGAATGCTGTTTTTAATTGTGGTTTTATTGCTTTTGAATGGCGTTGTCGCTTCTTCAAGATTAATCATGAAAGCCCACACCAACACCGAACTTTTTATAGGAAGTTTGGTTGGGATTATTCCTCAAGCGGTTTTGTTTTATTTTTGGGTTTAAGTTAAAAATTGACTTTATTAATCATCTAATTACAAAGAAACTACTTTAAAATTAAATTAAAAAAGGGTAATATCAGTTTTGAATATTACCCTTTTTGATTTTATTATTTTTCTAATTTAGAACTAGGAAAAAATTCATTTAGTTAATAATTTTCTCGAAAATATAAATTATCCCATCAGAAGCAGCATCTTTACTTACAATCAAGGTATCAATTGTTACGCTATAATCATAAGTTACATCTTCAAGTAGGATAGTGCCAGGATTAATTGAATAAGGATAAGTGCCATTTTCGTTTAGTGGCATAAAAGGAGGTACAAGTGTACCTTCAACTACTTGAACCAAAATGTTAGTTTCACTGTTAATTATCCATTTTACCTCCTCGTTTGTATAGTCTAAACCAGGTGCAAAACCAGCTAGAACTTTTGATAATACCCACGTCCCATATAAGGGATTGTTATTGACAACTACCTTTTTTTCTTCATTACTTTTGCTACAACTTAATGTCAAAAAAAGTATAGCTAACGATATTATATTTTTCATATTTTTTTTAGATTTGAAACAACTAATAAATTTAGCGTTAAATACTTGCAAACAAATGTAAGAAATAACTTTTAAAAACTTATTAAATTTAATTCTCTTTTAAAATCCGCCTTCCAAACTTTTAAACCCATAAACTATTAAACTTCTAAACTAAAGTTTACCTTTGCACCTTTAATTTGAAAACACAAAAATGAACAAACTTTTAATAGTAGGAACAGTTGCTTTTGACGCTATAGAAACACCTTTTGGCAAAACCGATAAAATTTTAGGTGGCGCAGGAACCTACATCGGGCTTTCCGCTTCGCATTTTAAACTACAATCGGCTATTGTTTCGGTAGTTGGAGACGATTTTCCTCAAGAATATTTAGATTTATTAACGTCACGCAACATCGATATTTCTGGTTTAGAAATCGTAAAAGGTGGAAAAACTTTCTTTTGGAGCGGTCGTTACCACAACGATATGAACTCAAGAGATACTTTGGCAACCGAATTAAACGTGTTGGCAGATTTCAATCCAATTGTTCCCGAAAATTACAAAAATGCAGATGTGGTCATGTTAGGCAACTTGCATCCAATCGTACAAACAGGTGTTTTAAATCAAATGACTTCAAAACCAAAATTAGTAGTTTTAGACACCATGAACTTTTGGATGGATTGTGCGTTGCCAGAGTTGTTAGACGTAATCAAGCGTGTGGATGTCATTACCATTAACGATGAAGAAGCGCGTCAATTGTCAGGAGAATATTCTTTAGTAAAAGCTGCTGCCAAAATCCACACCATGGGACCAAAATATGTAGTGATAAAAAAAGGAGAACACGGCGCATTGATTTTTCATGAAAATGAAATCTTTTTTGCACCTGCATTGCCTTTGGCAGATGTTTTTGATCCAACCGGTGCAGGAGATACTTTCGCTGGAGGATTTGCAGGATTTATTACTCAGCAAGGCGACATTTCTTTTGAAACCATGAAAACCGCGATTATTCAAGGTTCTAATTTAGCCTCGTTTTGTGTAGAAAAATTCGGAACAGAAAGAATGTTAACGCTCAAAGAAGAAGAAGTAAAAAGTCGTTTGAAACAATTCAAAGCCTTAACACAATTTGAAATAGAATTAGCTTAAATTTACGCCTCGAACTTTCGGGGCTTTTTTTTAGAACTAAGCCACTAATTTCACAAATTAACTCAAATTTTTAAAAATTTATTTTACAAATTCGAATTAATGAAATCAATTATTAACATAAAAATAATTAGTGAAAATTTTGAAATTCGTGGCAAAAAACAACACTACTAAAATACAACTACAATGAGCGACGCCATCAAACACGAATGTGGAATTGCACTTTTAAGATTAAAAAAACCGCTTCAGTTTTACAAAGACAAGTACGGTTCTGCTTTTTATGGAGTACAAAAAATGTATCTCCTAATGGAAAAACAGCACAATCGCGGGCAAGACGGAGCCGGATTTGCTTCCATAAAATTAGATGTCGAACCTGGCGAGCGTTACATCAGTCGTGTGCGCTCCACCGATGCGCAACCCATTCAAGATGTTTTTGCTCAAATTAATGAGCGAATAAATGATGAAATGACTGCTCATCCTGAATATGCCGATAATGTTGAATTGCAAAAAAAGAAAATTCCCTACATCGGCGAATTATTTTTAGGTCATGTACGCTACGGAACTTTTGGAAAAAATAGTATTGAAAGCGTTCATCCATTTTTACGTCAAAACAACTGGATGCACCGTAACTTGATTGTAGCAGGAAATTTTAATATGACGAATGTTACCGAACTTTTTAATAGTTTGATAGAACTCGGTCAACATCCAAAAGAAATGGCTGACACGGTTACGGTTATGGAAAAAATCGGACATTTTCTAGATGATGAAGTTACCGATTTGTACCTAGAATGCAAAAACAATGGACTTTCAAAAAGAGAAGCTTCGCCAGTAATTGCAGAGAAGTTGGACATTGCCAAAATTTTAAAACGCGCTTCTCGAGGATGGGATGGCGGTTATGCAATGGCGGGATTGTTCGGTCATGGTGATGCATTTATTTTTAGAGATCCTGCCGGAATACGTCCAGCTTATTTTTATGAAGATGATGAAATTGTTGTAGTAGCGTCAGAAAGACCTGTGGTCCAAACGGTTTTTAATGTAGATTTTGATAAAGTACAAGAACTTCAACCCGGAAATGCTTTAATTATAAAGAAAAATGGTGTTGTAACGGAAGAGAATATTATAACTCCAACCGTCAAAAAAGCTTGTTCTTTCGAACGGATTTATTTTTCTCGCGGAAGCGATGCAGAGATTTATCAAGAACGAAAATTATTAGGTAAATTAATACTTCCCGCAGTTCTTGATGCCATAAATGATGATACCGATAATACTGTTTTTTCCTATATTCCCAACACAGCAGAAACTTCTTTTTATGGAATGGTCGAAGCCGCACAAGATTTTCTAAACCAAAGAAAAAACAATTACATTCTAGATAACCGAAATAGTTTATCAAGAGATTCGCTTCAAGAATTGTTGGCTGTGAAAATTAGAACCGAAAAAGTAGCCATAAAAGATGCAAAATTACGTACTTTTATTACTGAAGACAGTAGTCGAGACGACTTGGTTGCGCATGTTTATGATGTTACTTATGGCGTAATTCGCCCGACGGATAATTTGGTAATTATAGATGACAGTATCGTTCGAGGAACAACGTTAAAAATGAGCATTATCAAAATGATGGACCGTTTGAAGCCGAAAAGCATCATTGTCGTTTCTTCTGCACCGCAAATTCGTTATCCAGATTGCTACGGAATTGACATGGCAAAATTAGAGGGTTTGGTTGCTTTTCAAGCCGCTTTGGCCTTGTTAAAAGAAAGAAATTTATACGCTATTGTTGACGAAGTTTATAAAAAATGTAAATCGCAAGAAAATTTAAAAGACGATGAAGTTACTAATTTTGTAACCGAAATTTATGCGCCATTTGAGCCACAAGAAGTTTCAGATAAAATTGCTGAAATTTTAACCTCATCTGAAATAAAAGCGAAAGTAAAAATTATTTTTCAAACGGTAGAAAACCTTCATATCGCTTGCCCTAAGAACTTAGGAGATTGGTATTTCACAGGTGATTATCCTACTCCCGGAGGAAATCGAGTTGTAAATAAAGCATTCATTAATTTTTATGAAGGTAAAGATGCAAGGGCATATTAACAATGTTGTGTATTTAATCGGATTTAATGGGCTTTTATCTAAAATATTTTATTGTAAAAAAAATTATTCTCACATTTGTTTTACTGTAAACTTAGTAAGATAAATTTATAGTAGATTTGGGGCAAAAAAGGTGGAAGCAATTTCACCTTTTTTTTGTTTTTAACACTATTTCAATTCGTAATAATTATTCTCTTTTTTCACATCCGCCATCAAACCACTTGGGTCAATTGTAATTTTTTTGATAATACTTTTTGATTTTGGAATTTCAAAAAAGTAGTTTGGATTTGCCCATGTCCAGTCGTTCAGAATTGTTCTTTTGATTGCTGGTTTTTGATTTTCTTTTTCAAAATTCATCATGCGTAATGGAATATAAAAACTTTCTTGCGTTCCATCTGTGTATACTACTAAAATGTCAATTGGCATTGGCATTCTACCAATTCTTTCCAATGAAACTTTTGTTCTTTGAACGCCACCTGTTACGTCTTCAACACTTTTAATAACATAATCAATAGTATTTGACGTTGTGGTCCAATCGGTTAAATACCAATCTAAATTTGCGCCGGAAACCCTTTCGGATGTTCGTTTGATATCATTTGGGCTTGGATGTTTGAATTTAAAATCTTGAAAATATCGTTTTATCGTTTTGTCTAGATTTTCTTTTCCGATGATATAACCCAATTGAGCAAGAAAAATTTCTCCTTTTACATAGGAAGAAATAGAATAACATCTGTTTTCATCATATCTGTCAGCATGAGTAGACATTGGTTGCTCTTTTCCAGATTCTACCAATTTTACATAAGCTTTATATGAACCTTCAAATGGATTTTCCACTTTTTCAAGTGCTAATTCATTTAATGCTAAATCTTCAATATAACTTGTAAATCCCTCGTCCATCCAAGGATGTTTAGATTCGTTTGATGCCAAAATATGTTGAAACCAAGAATGTCCTAATTCGTGCGTTGCGGTACCTAAAATCCCATCTAAAGTTCCGTTTCCTAAAATTAAAGTGCACATGGCATATTCCATTCCGCCATCTCCACCTTGGATAAATGAATATTGTTTGTAAGGATAATTCCCAACATTTTTGTTATAAAAACCCATTACCTTAGCCATCGTTGGCTGCATATTTTTCCAATTATCAATGATTTTTGGATTGTTTTTATATAAAAAATGCAAATCAACATTATTAGGTCCTTTTACAACATCGTGTAAATATTCTTTGTCTGCTGCCCAAGTAAAATCGTGAACATTTGGCGCTTTAAAATGCCAAGTTAATGTTGTAGCATTACTATCTTTTTTGACTTTAGTTCCCTTTTTTTCATATCCAAAACCAATTGAATTAGGGTTTTGCAAATAACCTGAACCTCCTAAAATATAATTTTTATCGATGGTAATTTTCACATCAAAATCTCCCCAAACGCCATGAAATTCTCTTGCAATATAAGGATCTGCATGCCAGCCTTCAAAGTCAAATTCAGCGATTTTCGGATACCATTGCGCCATAGAAAGTTCAACTCCTTCAGAATTATTTCTGCCAGAACGACGAATTTGAACTGGAACTTGACCATCAAAATCTAAGGTTAATTTTGACTTTTTGTTTGGTAAAATTGGTTTTACTAGCGTAACTTCTAAAATTGTACCGACTTGTTTTGTAGTTGCACTATTCCCATCTTGTCTGAAATTGGTAATATTTAAATATCCTACTTCGTTAGTTTTTAAGTTCTTAATTCTGCTTTCTTTCACCTCAACGCCATCTGCTTTGGTTTTAGTAACCATTCTTCCATCTGGATCTTTTATGTTTTGAATTCTAGCATCCATTTCGCTTCCCGGTTGAAAAGCATTTGGATACAAATGATAAAAGACTTTTTTGAGTGTATCGGGTGAATTATTAGTGTAAACTAAAGTTTGCTTTCCGCGGTATTGATGGTTTTTTACATCCATTGTAACTTCCATTTTATAATTTACTTTTTGTTGCCAATACGAACTAGATTGTGCATTTAGATTACAGAGGTTTATAAATAGAATAAAAATTAGAATTGGTTTTTTCATACAGTTGAGAGGTTGATTTTTTTTAATTAAAAAAAGCTTGCCAAATTTATTAATTTTCGGCAAGCTTTTTATGTTTTCAAATGGAAATAAACTATCCTTTCATTTTTTTAGATTTTGTTTTTTTCGACATTTGCTCCGCCATTTTTAGGGCACTATAAGCATTTACAATCTTTCCAGATGCAGAAAGTGAACTGAAAGGACGTTTGTCATTACTATTTCCGCCCACTATAACATCAGTTGTAATTGCTGTTCCAGAATCCATCAAAATATGTTTAACTTGTTTTGCTGATAAGTTTGGATAATAAGAACGAATCAATGTTGCAACTCCAGCAACATTTGGCGAAGCCATTGATGTTCCTTGCAAAAATTGATAAGTATTATTTGGTGTTGTAGCATAAATTTTTACTCCTGGCGCAAAAACATCAACATTTAATTTACCAAAGTTTGAAAAATCTGCAACGACATTTTCTCCATATTCATAATTCAATGCGCCAACAGTGATCATGTTGTCTGCGAATTCAGTTTTTTTATCGTCAGAATCGTTTGGAAAATTATTTTCTACATCTATGTCTTTAGCGTCATTTCCAGCTGCATGAACAATCAAAACATCTTTAGATTCTGCATATTTTATTGCATCATAAACCCATTGTTTGTGCGGGGAATAAGCTTTCCCAAAACTTCCATTAATAACTTTAGCGCCATTATCTACTGCATAACGAATACCAAGGGCAATGTCTTTGTCATACTCATCTCCGTCTGGCACTGCACGAACAGTCAATATCTCTACATTTCCGCTAGCGATTCCGTCTCCTCCTAAATTATTGTATCTTGTTTGTGCGACGATTCCTGCAACGTGAGTGCCGTGAAGAATTTCTTCTTTGTCTGGACCCATAACGTTGTTATTGCCATATTTTTTGTCATTAATATCATCCGGATTATCACCTAAAATCTTGCGATAATCTTTGATTTGTCCGTTAGAAGCTAATAATTCATTGGCTTGATCTAATTGTGTTTGAATTTCTTTCTTTAAATCAACAACGCTTAAGCCATAACCTAACATTCGCTGCATGATTGATTTGCTTTTCAAAACATCTTTATCTTCTGATGTAATTGCATTTACGTCATCCGAAGTATAAACGGACTTTCCTAAAAATTGGACAAGTTGCTCATCCGCTTTAGTTGTGCCTTCTAAGGCTTTTTCCATTTGGAATTTACCTTGCTTTGCACCTTCTAATTTTTTGTCCGATTCATCCTTGGCTAATTTGTAAGTTTCTTCGTCAACTAAATTTTTATTGTTTGCAATTCTGTCGTATTCATAATTTTCTTTTGTGATATCGCCAAGAAAATTCCAGCCATGAATATCATCGATGTAGCCATTTTTATCATCGTCTTTTCCATTTCCTGCAATCTCTTTTTTGTTAGTCCAAATTACTGGCTTTAGGTCTTCATGTTCTATATCAACTCCAGAATCTACAATTCCAACAATCACTTTTACACTTTTCTTTCCTTTTAGAAATTCAGCATAAGCCCTGTCAACACTCATCCCTGGAATACTGTCTTTTACCAAATAAAGATGGCTCCATCTTTTAAGTTGGTCGTCGGCAATTTTACCTTTTTTAGCTGTTTGAGCATTCGTTGATAGGACAATTGTTAGCGCCGCAAAAAGCGAAAACATTTTTAATTTATTTATTTTCATGGTTGTGATATTTAGATTTCAATATAGGTCAAAATTAGGCAAAGAATGTTACAAATTTAATGATAATTAACATTTGAATAACTTTTTATAAAACTATTAAAATCTTAAGATTATTAATGATTCAACAAAATGCAAATGTCTTTGGCAAAATAACTTGCGATTAAATCGGCTCCTGCCCTTTTTATAGCGGTTGTTTGTTCCAACATAATAGCATCGTGGTTCAGCCATCCGCGTTCAGAAGCTGCTTTAATCATAGCATATTCGCCAGAAACTTGGTAAACTGCTACAGGAACACTTGATATATTTTTAATTTCTTGCACTATATCCAAATAAGAAATTCCTGGTTTCACCATCACAATATCAGCTCCTTCTTCGATGTCCATTTGGGTTTCTCGAATGGCTTCAATGCGGTTGTGATAATCCATTTG
Source organism: Bdellovibrio sp. ZAP7 (assembly GCA_943324165.2). Classification (GTDB taxonomy): domain Bacteria; phylum Bacteroidota; class Bacteroidia; order Flavobacteriales; family Flavobacteriaceae; genus Flavobacterium. Next base: position 10,939 of record CALPKO020000012.1, read on the forward strand.
ATAGGTTTTTTTGTCTTTTGGAATATTTTGTAAATCGACCGGCGCAGAATCTAAAGCATCTCGAAATGGACCATAATGTGCCGAGGCGTATTTAGCTGAGTAAGCTAAAATACCTGTATTTGTAAAATTATTTTGTTCTAAAACAGTTCTAATTTTCAAAATGCGTCCGTCCATCATATCGCTTGGCGCAACAAAATCGGCTCCGGCTTCCGCATGAGAAAGGCTCATTTCTGCCAAAAAAGAATTGGTTTTATCATTGTCAATAAGACCGTTTTCAATAATCCCATCATGACCATAAATGGAATACGGATCGAGTGCTACATCTGTCATTACAATCATTTCTGGCGCAATATTTTTAACAGTTTTAATGGCGCGTTGCATTAATCCATTTGGATTTAAAGCTTCATTACCTGCATTGTCTTTTAAATTATCGGATACTTTTACGAAAAGTAAGACGGATTTTAAATTTAGTTTTTGCAATTCCTTGATTTCTTTTTCAAGATTGTCTAAACTCAATCGGAAATAATTGGGCATGGAAGGAATTTCTTCTTTAATACCATTTCCTTCAACAACAAACAACGGAACAATAAAATCATTTGGCGAAAGAATTGTTTCGCGAACAAGGGAACGAATGTTTTCGTTCGTGCGTAATCTTCTATTTCTTCTTAACATAATTTTGTTTCATGTTAAAAGTTTCAGGTTTTAAATCTGAAATCTTCATTCGTTAATCTTCAATCTAAAATCCAATCAATCGGATTCTCCAATACTTTTATCAATTTTTCTTCTTCACTACCAACTTCTGGATGATGGTCATAAACCCACTGCACTTTTGGCGGTAAACTCATCAAAATACTTTCAATTCTTCCGTTGGTTTTGAGTCCGAAAAGCGTGCCTTTGTCGTGCACTAAATTGAATTCTACATAACGACCACGGCGAATTTCTTGCCAAGTTTTTTGCGCTTCTGTATATGGTAAATCTTTTCTTTTTTCTAAAATTGGCGCGTAAGCTTCTAGAAAACTATTGCCGACTTCGGTTACAAAATTGTACCAATTTTCCATCGACATTTGCTCGGTTGCTTTGCAATAATCGAAGAATAATCCACCGATTCCGCGGGCTTCATTTCTGTGTGCGTTCCAAAAATAATCGTCGCATTGTTTTTTATATTTTGGATAAAACTCAGGATTGTGTTTATCGCAAGCCGTTTTACAGGTCTGGTGAAAATGAATAGCATCTTCCTCAAACAAATAATAAGGTGTTAAATCTTGTCCACCACCAAACCAAGCCCCTCCCGACCTCCCCGAAGGAGAGGAGTTGTCGTTATTGTCATATAATTCGAAATAACGCCAATTGGCATGAACAGTCGGCGCCATTGGATTTTTAGG
>CALPKO020000013.1 GCA_943324165.2 Bdellovibrio sp. ZAP7
GTTGAGCGCAGAAAATTAATGGAAATTTATGGGGCAGAGTTTGAATTAACCCCGCGCGAAAAAGGAATGAAAGGAGCAATCGAACGCGCTGCCGAATTAGTTTTAGCAACTCCAAATGGTTGGTCGCCCCAACAATTTGAAAATGAATCGAATGTTGAAATTCATAAAAAAACAACGGCGGAAGAAATTTTAAATGATTTTCCCAACGGGTTGGATTATATCATTACTGGAGTAGGTACGGGAGGGCATATTACTGGAGTTGCCGAATTTTTAAAGCCACATTTTCCAAATCTCCAAGTGATTGCGGTAGAACCAGAAGCTTCGCCAGTGTTAAGCGGTGGTAGTCCTGCACCGCATCCTATCCAAGGAATTGGAGCTGGATTTGTTCCTAAAAATTATCATGCTGATGCAATAGATGAGGTCATTCAAATTAATAAAGATGATGCTTTTGACTTTACGAGAAAAATTGCAAAAACAGAAGGTATTATGGTGGGAATTTCTACTGGCGCCTCGCTTGCTGCAGTTGCAAAAAAATTAAAAAGCATTCCTAATGACGCGGTTGTATTGACTTTTAATTACGACACTGGTGAACGGTATCTCTCAATAGAAGGATTGTTTTAATTAATAATGTTCTTAAAAAAACCTGAAATTGCTTAATTGCTTTTTCAGGTTTTTTTTTGATTTAAATCAAAAATGTATTTTGCCAAAGGACAATCAAATTTTCATAAAATTAAAACGCCAATAATTATTTAAAAAACAGTCCTATCCACTTAATTATTTATATCAACCACTTTCCAACAAAAGCGTAAAAACCCAAGTCTTTTACTTATATTTGACCTCTTTTTGAAAATACTTATGATACAATCGATGACGGGTTTTGGAAAAGCAACTTTGCAACTTCAAAACAAAAAAGTAACAGTTGAAATTAAATCTTTAAACAGTAAAGGTTTAGACTTAAACGTGAGAATGCCATCTGTTTATAGAGAAATGGAATTAAGTTTGCGCAACGAGATAGCGCAAAAACTCGAACGAGGCAAAATAGATTTCTCCATTTTTATTGAAAGTACAGCCGAGCAAACCACCAACAAAGTCAATGTTCCGATTGTAAAAAATTATATGGATCAGTTAAAAGAAGTTTTTTATGATGGAAATGACACCGAACTGTTAAAAATGGCCATCAGAATGCCCGATGCTATGAAAGTAGATCGAGAAGAAATAGATCAAAATGATTGGGTCGAAATTCAAGAAGTTATTCAAGAAGGATTGGCGAATATTTTAAATTTCCGTCAAGCGGAAGGGCTTTCATTAGAAAAGGAATTTTTGTTGCGAATAGCTAATATCAGACAATACATGAATGACGCTTTGGCTTTAGATCCAGAACGTGTTCAAGCAATAAAAGACCGACTTCAAACAGCAATTGCAGAATTGAAAGTGAATGTTGATGAAAACCGTTTCGAACAAGAATTGATTTATTATCTTGAAAAATTAGACATTACCGAAGAAAAAGTGCGTCTGACCAATCACTTAGATTATTTTTTGGAAACCATCAATGGCAAAGAAGCCAATGGGAGAAAATTAGGTTTTATTACACAAGAAATGGGAAGAGAAATCAACACCATGGGTTCAAAATCGAATCATGCACAAATGCAAAAGTTGGTCGTGATGATGAAAGATGAGTTAGAAAAAATCAAAGAACAAGTTTTGAACGTTTTGTAATTTTAATATGAAAAAGGGAAAGTTAATCGTATTTTCTGCACCATCAGGTTCTGGCAAAACCACAATTGTAAGGTATTTATTAGAACAAAAAGAATTGCATTTGGATTTTTCTATCTCTGCAACTTCTCGAAATAAACGGGGCGAAGAAGTAGACGGAAAGGACTATTATTTTTTAAGCGCAGCAGCCTTTCAACAAAAAATTGAAGAAAATGCATTTGTAGAATTTGAAGAAGTCTACAAAAATAATTTTTACGGCACCTTAAAAAGTGAGCTGGAAAGAATTTGGGGATTAGGCAAACATGTGATTTTTGATATAGATGTCATTGGCGGTTTGGAGATAAAAAAACAGTTTCCAGAGCAAACTTTGTCAGTTTTTGTGAGCCCTCCATCGGTTGAAGAACTCGAAAGACGTTTGCGATTTAGACAAACAGAAACCGAAGAAAAGATACAAATGCGTATTGCTAAAGCCGAAAGAGAAATTGCGACTTCGAGTCAATTTGATGTTATTTTAAAAAATTATGACTTAGAAAATGCCAAAAATGATGCCTATAAATTGGTTTCAGATTATTTAAAAATGATCTAAAAAATCGCTACTCCTCTAAATTTATCTAAAACTTCATCAAAAGTCTGAAATATAAAATCGGGATCTTCACTCGAAACCATTTTCATTCGGTGTTCTTTAAAGTTAGGTAATCCCTTAAAGTAATTGGTATAATGTCTTCGGGTTTCAAGAATACCGAGGTGCTGTCCTTTCCAATCCATCGCCCATTGCAAGTGATTTCTTGCCGCTTCAACGCGGTCTTCAATAGTTGGTTTTGGCAAATGTGTTCCTGTTTCAAAAAAATGTTTAATTTCGTTAAAAATCCAAGGATATCCGATGGCTGCACGACCAATCATGATGCCGTCGATGCCGTATTTATTTTTATATTCTAAAGCTTTTTCTGGCGAATCAATATCTCCATTACCGAAAATCGGCATTGTAATGCGAGGATTGTTTTTTACTCTAGCGATGTGCGACCAATCAGAATGGCCTTTGTACATCTGGGCTCTCGTCCGAGCGTGAATAGAAAGCGCTTGAACACCAATATCTTGTAATCTTTCGGCCACTTCATCAATGTTGATAGAATCATCGTCCCAGCCCAAACGTGTTTTTACTGTAACAGGCAAATTGGTGCTTCGGATAACCGCTTTTGTTAGGCGAATCATTAAATCTACGTCTTTTAAAACTCCTGCGCCAGCTCCTTTACAAACCACTTTTTTTACCGGACAACCAAAATTGATGTCAATTAAATCTGGATTTACGGTTGACACAATTTCTGCAGACATTGCCATAGCGTCTTCATCTCCACCAAAAATTTGAATACCGACCGGTCGTTCGTAATCGAAAATATCTAGTTTTTGACGGCTTTTTATCGCATCGCGAATCAATCCTTCAGAAGAAATAAATTCTGAAAACATCAAATCTGCTCCATGCGTTTTGCATAACCTGCGAAAGGGCGGATCACTCACGTCTTCCATCGGTGCAAGTAATAAAGGAAAATCGGGAAGGGTTATATTTTCTCCTATTTTAATCAAAGTGATTTTTTTGCAAAGATAAGTTAAGAATGTTGAAGTTGATTTCCTAAATCTCAGTTATTCAAACTTTCTTACCAATTATTTTATTAAAAAAAGTAACAAGTAATAAAGCAATTATTCCAACCCCCACTCCTAAAACAAAATCTTTAACAAAACTTGGAATTTCATATAAAAAATGATGCAGCAACGAAACATTGTGTGAGAATATTCCACCAGCAACCAAAAGCAAAGCGATGGTTCCTATCACTGATAAACTTTTTATGATTATTGGTAATGCTGAAACTAGTAAATTTCCTGTAAATGCGGAAAAACTTTTTTCTTTATCACTCATTTTTATGAGTTTGTAACCCACTTCGTCCATCCTCACAATCAATGCTACAATGCCATAAACACCAACCGTTGCCAAAAGAGCTATCAGTGAAACCACAATAATTTGAACAGAAAGTGGTTTGTCAAGCACTGTTCCGAGTGCAATAATTACAATTTCTATCGATAAAATAAAATCAGTTACTATCGCTGATTTCACTTTTGTCTTTTCAAGTTTTAAGATCTCAACTTCTGTTAATGTTTTTTGAGCATAATCAACAATTGTTTTTTGTTTTTGAAAAAAATAGTGAAATATTTTTTCAACACCTTCAAACGCCAAATAAATCCCACCCAATATTAGAATGACAATAATAGCAGTCGGAAAGAAAGCACTTAAAAGAAAAGCAATTGGCAAAATAATAATTTTATTCAGTAAAGAACCTTTTGTAATTGCCCAAAGCACAGGTAATTCGCGAGAAGATGCAAAACCAGAGGCGTTTTCGGCATTTACGGCTAGATCATCACCAAGAATCCCAGCTGTTTTTTTTGTGGCAATTTTACTCATTGCAGCCACATCATCCATAATAGAAGCGATATCATCTAAAAGCGCAAAAAATCCTGATGCCATTTTCCGTTTTTTTAAGCAGTTGTTTAGTTCTAAAATGATTTTTTAAATAACTCTTTTCAATTTCGTAAAATTACTTAATTTACCTCGTAATTAAAAAGAATATTGCATTTTACTGTTTAAACTAAAAGAAAGAAATTAGGAATTATTTTACCGATTTTAAAGCCTATTTTTCAAGAATTTAGTTTACGTTGGCATGCTATTTTGTATTAGATTTAAAAATACCGATTCAACAATCGTTAATGCACTATTTTCCAAAAAAAGTTTGCCTATATTTGCAAATTATTGCTTGTTTATAGGGGTTTGCGTTAGGGATGGAAGCGGTATCCTTTTGTGCAACGCTAGTGGAGCAAAAGATTTAGCTGAGAGCCCGACCCATAGGGAAACGCCAAAAAAATTGATATTATAGTAGATGAAAAACATAAGGAATTTTTGCATTATTGCACACATTGATCACGGAAAGAGCACGCTCGCCGATCGACTTTTAGGAGCTACACAAACTGTAACGGCTCGTGAAGAAAAAGCCCAGCTGCTAGACAATATGGATTTGGAACGCGAACGTGGCATTACGATTAAAAGCCATGCCATTCAAATGGAGTACAAATATAAAGGCGAAGATTATATTTTGAATTTGATTGATACGCCAGGGCACGTAGATTTTTCTTATGAAGTTTCGAGGTCGATTGCCGCATGCGAGGGTGCGCTTTTGATTGTTGATGCCGCTCAAAGTATTCAGGCACAAACGATTTCTAATTTGTATTTAGCTTTAGAAAACGATTTAGAAATTATTCCGGTTTTGAACAAAGTAGATTTGCCAAGTGCCAATCCAGAGGAAGTTTCAGATGATATTATAGATTTATTAGGTTGTAAGTTAGAAGATATTATTCACGCATCAGGTAAAACTGGTTTTGGCGTTGAGAATATTCTAGCTGCAATTATAGAAAAAATTCCTGCTCCAAAAGGAATTAAAGACGAACCATTACAAGCGTTAATTTTCGATTCACATTACAATCCGTTTCGTGGGATTGAAGTTATTTTCCGTGTAAAAAACGGTGAAATAAAAAAAGGTCAGAAGATTAAATTCATGGCTACCGGCAATGAATATTTTGCAGATGAAGTAGGAACTTTGAAGTTAAATCAGGTTCCGAAAAGCGTTATTTCAACTGGTGATGTTGGGTATTTAATCTCTGGAATTAAAGAGGCAAAAGAAGTAAAAGTTGGTGATACCTTAACGGATGCAAAAACACCAACAACCAATATGATTACGGGATTTGAGGACGTAAAGCCAATGGTTTTTGCTGGAATTTATCCTGTTGACACTGATGATTTTGAGGATTTACGTGCTTCGATGGAAAAATTGCAATTGAACGATGCTTCATTGGTTTTTACTGCAGAAAGTTCGGCTGCTTTAGGATTCGGTTTCCGTTGTGGATTCTTAGGAATGTTGCACTTAGAAATTATTCAAGAACGATTGGAACGCGAATACGATATGACCGTAATTACGACAGTTCCCAACGTTTCGTATTTGGCTTATACCAAAAAGGAACCAGATGTTTCGTTCATAATTAACAATCCATCAGATTTGCCTGACCCATCCAAATTAGACCGAGTTGAAGAACCATATATAAAAGCGACAATCATTACAAAAGCCGATTATGTTGGAAATGTAATGAGTTTGTGTATCGAAAAACGTGGTATTATTACCAATCAAACGTATTTGACAACCGAAAGAGTTGAATTGACTTTTGATATGCCTTTGGCCGAAATTGTATTTGATTTTTATGATAGATTAAAAACGGTTTCTAAAGGTTACGCCTCGTTTGATTATTCTCCAATTGGAATGCGAACTTCTAAATTGGTGAAATTGGATGTGTTGTTAAATGCACAATCTGTCGATGCGCTTTCGGCTTTGATTCATGAAAGTAACGCCTACAACATTGGTAAGAAAATGTGCGAAAAGTTACGTGAATTAATTCCAAGACAGCAATTTGATATTCCGATTCAAGCAGCAATTGGAGCGAAAATCATTGCACGTGAAACGATAAAAGCGTTACGAAAAGACGTTACCGCAAAATGTTATGGTGGTGACATTTCTAGAAAACGTAAACTTTTGGAAAAACAGAAAAAAGGTAAAAAGAGAATGCGTTTGGTAGGAAATGTTGAAATTCCACAAGAAGCGTTTATGGCAGTTTTGAAGTTGAATGACTAGGTTTTTAGATTGAAGATAATAGACAAATAGATAATAGACCAACCCAATGACAACAGTTATTGGGTTTTTTTATTTTAAAAATTATAACTAGAAAACAATAAATTTCAACATTTAAGTCATTTAGGGCGAAAATTTAAAAACGCAATTAATTGATTTAATAGAAAAAATTTCAAAAACTTATATGATTTATATATTGAAATGTCAAGTTTTACTTAAAAATCTAACCCAACACCATTTCAATGTGGTCAATATCATCCTCTAAATAAACTTCGCCTTGCGCAACAAATCCGTTGGTTTCGTAAAATTTTTTAAGGTACAATTGCGCTGAAATTTTTATTTTATTTTCAGAATAATGATTTAAAATGCCTTTTATTCCCGCTTGAACAAGCAAGTGTCCCCATTTTTTGTCTCTATATTCAGCGTCAATTACCACTCGCCCAATACAAGCCAAATCAAAGTAATCGCCAGGTTTAAAAAGTCTCGAGTAGGCAACGATTTTATTGTCGCACTCGCCAATGAGGTGCAATGCTTTTTGGTCTTTGTTGTCTAAATCTTGATAAACACAATTTTGTTCTACAACAAAAACGGTTGAACGCAGCTTCATTATGCCGTATAATTCATTTAAAGTCAGTTCGTTAAAAGCTATAATTCTAAATTGAATATTCATTGTAAATTTTTATTTTAAGATTTTAATCGATTTGATAATGGCCTCCAATTCAAACATTAAGTCGCGTTTATCGGTTGACGGCGCATAACAAAAACCTTCAATAATGATGAATTTTCGTTTGGATCTATCCATTATCGCATAGTTGATGAATGAGCCTGACATATAATCGCCTTTTAACTCCCAAGTGCCCTTTGTTTCGAAAGTTCTTTTCCCATCTAATAACGTTTTTAAAAAATAAGGCGAATAAGATTCTTCTGTAATCATTTTTGAGTTTCTAACCCTGGTATGGATGTACAAAGCTCCAATAGAATCTCGTATTTTTATAATGTTATTGCTTACATTATCATTTTTTAAAATACTTTTAAACGGCACTTTATAAATTAAAATGTTGTTGTTTCCGCTCAAAATTTCTCGCTTAAGCCAAATAAAATTCGCTCGACTCAAAGCTATTTTATAAGTTGAAGGCAATTTTAAACTAACTTTAAATTTACTTCTGATTTTTTTATCACTCAGCAAAGATAAGTTGATTACTTTTTGGGTTTCCAGAATTTCAGTTTGCTTGAATTTCTTGATGATTAAATCGAAATTATTTTCTAATTCTTCGATAATTTCCTCATTAGAATTTCCTGCCAAATGCACGACATTTTGCGGTTTTGCAAATTCATCAACCTCAATTCTAAAGCGATTTTTGTCGTCTTTGTTTACAATTAAAAGGTTTCGGCTATAAATTTTGTTCGCATCAATCGCTTTTGAAGGGTATTGATTAATCGTAAAAAGAGGTTCTTCTTGTGGCAAGCCGTCAACGGGAGAGGCAAATTTTTTACGAAGGCTATCGCCAACTTCGCCATTCCAAAGTTGGTCGTTGATAATGATTGTTAAACCATTTATTCTTCCCGTTGAGGTTATTTCAACAGGTGTTTCTTTCTTTTTGGAACAAGAAATAAATAAAAGTGAAGTAAAAAAAACAGTTAACAAAATCTTTTTCATTGTTTTTGTTTTGGATTTAAATATAGGATTAAATCTTTTAACATGAACCAGATTTTGCCGTTAATTTATTTATTCATGTGTTGCATTTCATAAATAAACGTGTCCAAATCTACTTCTAGGACCAATAAAGATAAGGCTTTGTCAACTATATAATGAACATTTCCTGGGGTAAAACCAAGTGCTAATGCAAATCTTGCCAAAATGTCTTTTTGGCGTTGTCCTAACACATGCTCAACAAACACCATTCTTGATAAATCATACAAACGCTCAAGTCGTTGTGTGTGCAAAGATGGCGGATTGATTGGATATTTTAAAGGATTTTCTAGAATTTCAGCATATTCTTCTGTCGAAATTTCTAATTGAACAGCTAATTTGTCTAAAAACAAACGTTCTTCCGCGCTTAAATGTCCATTTTCCATCGCCACTCGCACTATCGCAGAAAAATGACCTTTATTTCTATTTTTAAATCCACTATCGAATAAATCTGAAAATGACATATCTTTTTGTTTTTTATGAATTGCAAATATAAATGTATTTCTATTTTAGGGAAAGCATTTTACAAATTTTTATGATATAATACAGCAAGCCGAAATCAAAAAACCGACGGTAAAAACTATCTGTTAAATTAAAAATAAATTGTAAATTTGATTTTCCTTAAAGCAAAAGTTATGATGTCAGAATTTTGGATTTATTTTCAAATCGGTTTACGACATGTTTTAGACGTAAAAGCCTATGACCATATACTTTTTTTAATTGCATTAACCGTTCCGTATGCATTCAAAGATTGGAAAAGAGTTTTGGTTTTGGTTTCTGTTTTTACGCTTGGACACACTTTATCACTTTTGCTTTCGGTTTTTGGAATTGTTGTAGTAAAACCTGTTTTCATCGAATTTTTAATTCCAATTACCATTCTAACAACCGCTTTTTTTAATTTATTTACGGCAGGGAAATCGTTAAAAAAAGAAAGTATAAGCATTACTGGCTTTATTACTTTGTTTTTTGGAGTCATCCACGGACTTGGTTTTTCAAATTATTTTAAACCAATTTTATCAGGAACAGCAAGCGATAAGTTAATTCCAACGTTAGAATTTGCATTAGGAATTGAATCTGCTCAAATTTTTGTGGTTTTAATTGTTTTGATATTGTCTTTTGCAGTGCAATCCATTTTTAGATTTTCAAAAAGAGATTGGATTTTAGTGCTGTCATCATTGGTAATTGGTGTAGTTTTGCCAATGATTATTGGAAGTGAAATTTGGACAAGAAAATAAGAAGAATGGAAGCAAAACAAAATAAATACGACAAAGCTTATCTGCGCATTGCCAAAGAATGGAGCGTTTTATCTTATTGTGAAAGAAAAAAAGTAGGTGCCATAATCGTCAAAGACCGAATGATTATTTCAGATGGCTACAACGGAACGCCTTCTGGATTTGAAAATTGTTGCGAAGACGAAGAAGGTTTGACACGTTGGGATGTTCTGCATGCAGAGGCCAATGCTATTTTGAAAGTGGCACGTTCTACCCAATCTTGCGAAGGAGCAACGCTCTATATCACGCTTTCTCCATGCAAAGAATGCAGTAAACTTATTCATCAATCGGGAATAAAAAGAGTAGTGTATCAAAATGGGTATCGCGATGATTCTGGTATAAAATTCTTAGAAAAAGCTGGGATAGAAATTGTTCATATTCCAGTTTTAGAAAACCAATGAAATGAGCATGACCTGAAGTTGGTTGTAAGCACAGTTAATACTATGCGAATTACATATGACCGATAAAAAACAATCAATATCTACATATGAAAGACCATAAAAAATATTTCCCGATCCTCATTTTTTCAGCATTGGCATTGGGTTTAGTTTTAGGGACTTTACTAAATTTCCCTAATGCGGAGAATGGCTTTTCGAAAAACAATCATAAAAACAAACTCAAAAAAATCATTGATTTTATCGATAATGAGTATGTTGATAGCGTTAACACAGATTCAATTGTTGATTTGGCAGTAACCAACATTCTAGATAAATTAGATCCGCACTCTGTTTATATAGAAAAAAACGAAATGAGCGAAATTACTCAAAGCATGAAAGGAGATTTTGTGGGAATTGGCATCAATTTTTATATGTTTAAAGATACGGTTGCCGTAATAAAACCTATTCCGAATGGGCCTTCAGAAAAAGCTGGCATTTTAGCAGGCGATAGAATTTTATTTGCGGATAAAACACAACTGTTCGGAAAAAAAATGGTTTCGGACAGTTTGTTTTCTAAATTAAAAGGAGAAGTTGGTTCGAAAATTAATTTGACCATTTACCGCAAAAGCACAAAAAAAACGCTGCGTTTTTTGGTGAACCGAGACCATGTAGCCATAAAAAGTGTAGATATTGGTTTGATGTTAGACAAAACAATGGGTTATATAAAAATCAATCGTTTTGCCGAAACTACTTATGATGAATTTGAAAAAGAACTTCTGCAACTTAAAAAACAGGGCGCAAAATCGTTGGTCATTGATCTTCGTGACAATGGTGGAGGTTATTTGGAAAAGGCAGTTGAAATAGCAGATGATTTCTTAAAAGATAAAGATTTAATTGTTTTTACAAAAAACAAAAAAGGCAGAATCGACAAGACTTTTGCTACTGAAAATGGAAGTTTTGAAACAGGAAACGTTTTTGTATTAATCAACGAAAACGCTGCTTCGGCAAGTGAGATTCTGGCTGGCGCATTGCAAGACAACGATAGGGCGACTATTGTCGGCCGCCGTTCTTTTGGAAAAGGATTGGTGCAACGCGAAATGAATTTCGAAGATGGTTCTGCAGTTCGGTTAACTATTGCACGTTATTATACGCCAACTGGTCGTTCTATACAAAAATCGTATAAAAAAGGACACGAAGCTTATTATAAAGATTTCGACAATCGTTTTAAAAATGGCGAGTTGTATAAAAAAGACAGCATAAAAGTAAATGATTCTTTGAAATTCAAAACCAAAAAAGGAAAAATTGTTTACGGTGGTGGCGGAATTGTTCCTGATATTTTTGTGCCGTTAGAAATAGAAAATTCTGATGAAAATATTGCTTATTTATTGCAATCTGGTGCTTTAGGATTTTTTGTTTTTGAACAATTAGATCAAAAAAGAGGTGTGTTTAACGGTTTGACTTTCGATAAGTTTTTAACAAAAATTGAAAGCACGGAGCTGTACTTTAAAAACTTTGAAAAATACTTGATTAAAAACAAATTAGAAGTAACAATAAGCCGAAACAAGCGCTTAATCAATAAATATATTAATGCAGAATTTGCGCGTCAACTTTATGGTGAAAAGCAATATTATGCTTTAATGCTTAAAAATGACACCATGATTAACACCATTTTGAAGAATAACTAAATGAAATTTTCCTCTTCCATCATTTTTAAAATGGTTTCACTGTAATATTTATTTCCTTCGATTATCGTTTCCATTACGTTCAAGAATTCATTAAAATCCATATCGTTTTTTATTATTAGTCCAATAGGGTTTAAATTATCTAAGAGGTATTTGAATTTTATTTTATCTTCGTGCATGGTCAGCAAAATGATTTTGCAATTGGGCATTGTTTTTTTAAGTAAAATGGCCAAATCGATACCAGATGAAATATTTTTTTCTGGATAAGTTGGAATGCTGATATCAAACAACGCAATATCATATTCTGTTGTGGCATTCGTTATCACTTCGTAGCCGGTTTTACCATCAATACCGTCATAATAAATCATTTCATATTCTGTTGGTTTGAAAAGATCTAGCGTGTTTTTGTAAGCTTGAAGGATAAATGGATGATCATCAACCATTAACATTTTTATTTTTTGTCTCATTTTTTTTATTTTTAAAGTTGGGGCATTTCAAAATTTAGTATAGTTCCTTTACCTGGGTTGGAATCGACGTTCATTATTCCTTTAGAATCTTTTGTTCTTTCA
>CALPKO020000014.1 GCA_943324165.2 Bdellovibrio sp. ZAP7
ATGGATGGAAAAATTGTTAGAAATGCTAAAATCAGAATTATCCGTGATGGAGTTGTGGTGCACACAGGCGAATTGATTGCGCTAAAACGTTTCAAAGATGACGTGAAAGATGTAGCTAAAGGTTATGATTGCGGTATCCAAATTAAAGGTTTCAACGAAATCGAAGAACGTGATGTTATCGAATGTTACCACGAAGTAGCCGTTAAGAAAAAATTGAAATAGTAAATATAAAATCCCGAGCAATCGGGATTTTTTTTGGATAATTTTGAAAAGGAACTTTTGATTTGTTTAAAAAAAAGCACGCAGATTACTCTAATGCATATGATTTACGTGGCCTGCGATAGGGATTGCAGCGATATCCTTTTGTTGCGGGGTTCGCAACAAAAGATTTAGCGGAAAGCCCGGTTATTCGCCAAAAAAAAACATCCACCGAAGTGAATGTCTTTTACAGATTATTGCAAATAATTGTTTAGTTTTCTGAAACGCTTCCGCCAGAGGTTTCTTCTTTGGAAAGTGTTTTTGGTGTTTTGTGGTAGTCAATAGAAGCGCCGCTTGATGCTTTTGCTTTCATGGATACAATCGGATAAATATCGGTGCTGCTGCCGCTTGTGGCTTGGGCATCGACTTGGTTTGCCATGAGATTTTCGGCATCGATGTTGCTGCCGCTAGAGGAACTTGTGTCGAGTTTTAGGGCTTTTCCACGCAGATCAATTGTGCTTCCACTGGTGGATTCTGCCGAAATTTCGTCGGCTTCGACAGACAGGTTTATTTCGCTTCCGCTGGATGATTTTACGGCAATTAACGCGGTAATAATCGTGTTTTTGCTTGTGATTTTTGATCCTGCCGTAGCTTCTAGCCCGTTTATTTTTGGCATTTGAACGGTTACGACTGGCGATTCTGTTGAATTGTAGCTATTATCAGACGAAACTTTTAACACGCCATTTTCGACTTTAGTGGTGATGTGTTGCTGTAAATTTTCGTCGGCTTTAACGACCACCGATTTTGAATTTGATTGTTCTACGACTACTTCAATTCCGTAATCTACTTCTATTTTATTGAAATCTCCTAATATTGCCCTGTTTTGCGTAGTGATGTTTCCATTGCCTTTGATGCCGTTTCCAAAATCTACGGCATATTTACAAGAAGTCATTAACAAGGCGACCAAGGTTACGATGACTACTTTTGTGAATAAAATAATTGCTTTTATCATGGTTATTGTTTTTTGATGATTACTCCGTTTGCGTCTATGGTGAGCCCTTTTGTTTTTTCGTTTTGATTGATTTTTACTTTTTCTCCATTGACATCAATCGTTTGAATGGTGTTGTTTTTGGAAGTTTCTTTGATGATGACATCTTGTCCATTGACGTTGATTGAGGTTGTTTTGGTGCTTTCTTCTGCATCATTATCAATATCATTGAACTCGTTTTCATCGGCTGGACAATCCAAACATTTTACTTGGCTGTCTCCAACTTTGTATAGATAAGTATCTGAACTGTGGTGTAAATTAAAATAATCATCATCAGAATTGTCGTAATCTCGCACGCTTTCGTCTGCTTTGAAAAGCGTTCCTTTAGGTAAATATAAGATGATTTCTACTTCTTGGTCTCTGAATTTATTGCTAATGTCGGTAATTAAAAAATTGTCTAATGTCAATTTATTGCCAACCAAACTAAAGTTGTATTTGATTTTCTCGGCTGTTTTTTTCGATTCAAAAAGTGATTTTCCCTTTGCTTGTTTTATTACTTCAAGATAAGCGACTTTTTCGTCTGTTTTTTCAATCTTAAAATCTACATCGTCCGAATAAATGATTTCGTTTCCAGTAGAATCGGGCGTTATCATAAAATCTTTTCGGTCGTTGATGTTTTGCGCAAAATAGCTGTTGTGTTTGAATTTAATGTGCAAAGTGTCATTCGGGTTCAAATTCAGCATTTCTTTTTTAACGACTCTACCTTCTACTGAAAAAGCGATGGCTTGGTTGATTGCGATAGAAATTGAAATTACAATGGCGATAATCCAAATGGCTAATAAGGAATATTTGGCAATGTTTCCGATTGCTTTCATGGTCGGAATAAGCAATTTGAAACCCAAAATCATTAGGAAAAAGAAAGGAATTCCGACTGCAAAGAACATCAATAGTCCAAATACCCAAATTGGATATGCGGTAAAATTACCTGCTTCGACAAAATGTTGCCATGGAAAATCAATAAATGCGCCTGTTCCGAGTGTGAAAATTCCAACTAATAAGAACAGTAAGACCGTAAGTCCATTGATGATCAATATTACTCCAATTACCTTTGCGAAAATTTTAAGCAAGGTTAAAATAAAATCTCCAAAAGAACTTCCGATTTTGTCAGCGCTCGTTTTCACTTGGTTTCCCATTTTGTCATAATCAACATTCTTTAGTTTCTCAGCAACGTTTTGGTATTCTTCACGCACTTTTTTCTCAATGTTTGAAATGTTGATTGGCTCGCCACGCATTTCGAGTTTTTCCGATGTAGTGACGGCTTCTGGTATAACTATCCAAAGGATGATGTAAGTTAAAAAACCAATTCCAAAAGAAAGTAATAAAACCAAAAAGATGATGCGCAACCAAACTTTGTCGATGCCAAAATAATGACCTAAACCTGCCAATACGCCACCAATTGCTCCAGTTTCTCTGTCTCGGTATAATTTTTTTAATGGTCTGCTTGTAGATGAATTAAAAGTATTCGCGGTAGTTTCGTCGCCATCAATATCAATTCGATAATCTTCTGGCTGACCCATAACAGCAATAACTTCATCTAATTCTTTGATGTTGATTACTTGTTTGTCGTTGGTGTGCTTTTCGCAAATGAGCTCTGCAATTCTCATTTCGATGTCTTTTATAATCTCGTCTTGTCCGTTCGAATTGTTGAGCGACCGCTTGATTGCTTCGAAATAACGCGACATTTTTTGATAGGCATCTTCGTCGATATAAAAGAACATTCCGCCTAAATTGATGTTTACAGTTTTGTTCATGGTTATTTTTTTTGAGTGGTTATAATGTTTACTGCATCAGACAATTCTGTCCATGTGCTATTTAATTCGTTTAAAAATGTTTGCCCGATTTCGGTTAATCCGTAGTATTTTCGCGGAGGTCCCGAGGTCGATTCTTCCCAACGGTAGTTGAGTAATCCGTCGTTTTTCAATCTTGTTAGAAGCGGATAAACCGTTCCTTCTACCACAAGCAATTTAGCGTTTTTCAGGGTGTCCAAAATTTCGGAAGTGTAAGCATCTTTTTCTTTCAAGACCGATAAGATGCAAAACTCGAGAACACCTTTTCGCATCTGGGCTTTTGTGTTTTCAATGTTCATAATTTGTTTTTCTTTTTTTTAATTTGATTGGACTATTCATTTTTTGATTGATGATTGATTTCTATTTTACAATTGCGTTTTTTAAACCTCGATATGCTTTTTTATCACAAAGGCCACAATTTTTTGATTTTTTTAGAAGTATAAATTTCTTCTAAATTCAATTCTACTTCCCTCCTTCGTGCAGCCTCGAGACCTTTACTACTATACCTATTAATTTCTTATGCAAAGATACAGCTAAAAACAAGTACAATGTTTTACATAGTACCAAATGTTAACAATTAATTAACAAATGCCGATTAAAAAATAATATAAAATTTATCCCTATATTGCACAAAAAAAGCAACAAACATGAACTTTTCAGCGACAAAATTCAATCAGTTTCTCTTTTTTAAATTACCTGCTGCTTTTTTATGTGGTGTACGAGTAAAATCGATTGACGAAAAACAATGCGTTGTTTCGGTAAAACACCGCTGGATCAATCAAAATCCATTTGGCTCGATGTATTTCGCCGTGCAAGCTATGGCAGCAGAACTTTCTACCGGCGCTTTAGTAATTGCTCAAATCAAAAATACTGGACACAATATAGCGCTGTTAGTGACCAATAGTAAAAGTAATTTTACCAAAAAAGCAACGGGAAGAATTAATTTTGTTTGCAATAACGGCCATTTGATTGCTGATGCTATTCAAAAAACAATTCAAACCGGCGAAGGACAAACATTTTGGATGAAAGCTATTGGAACCAACGAACAAGGAATTCAAGTTTCAGAAATGGATTTTGAATGGAGTATCAAACGAAAATAATGCCAGTAATCATTCGTTAAACCTTGCCTAATTAACATTTATTTAAAAAAATTCATTTGTAAATTTGACGTAAATCTATAGAAAAAAAATGAAAATTTTAATTACTGGAGCTACTGGATTAGTAGGCACTGAACTAGTCAACTTGTTACTTAGAAACGGTGTCCAAGTCAATTTCTTAACAATCTCCCAAAATAAAATAACTAAAAAACCCAATTTGCAAGGTTTTTTTTGGAATCCAGAACAAGGAATTATCGACGAAAATGCATTTATTGGTGTAGATGCTATCATTCATTTGGCCGGAGCAAACGTTTCTAAAAGATGGACAAATACTTATAAGCAAGAAATTATCGAAAGTAGAATAATCTCTTCGAATTTGCTATTCAAAGTACTGAAGCACAATCCAAATCAAGTAAAACAGATTATTTCTGCCTCTGCAATTGGTGTTTATCCAGATAGTTTGAAGAACATTTATACCGAAACTAACAAAAATATAGACGACTCTTTTCTAGGAAATGTAGTAGTGAAATGGGAAGAAAGTGTCGATAAATTCAAATTATTGAACATAAAAGTCTGCAAATTGCGAACTGGAATTGTGCTTTCAGAAAAAGGCGGCGCTTTGTTCGAAATGCTAAAACCCATCAAATTTGGACTTGGTGCCGCTTTTGGAACAGGGAAGCAAATTCAATCTTGGATTCACCTCACCGATTTAACAGAAATGTATCTATTTGCAGCCCAAAATCAATTAGAAGGAATTTATAATGCCGTTGCGCCAAATCCGATCAGCAACAAACAACTTACGATTGCCATTGCAAAAAAACTTAAAAAACCACTGTTCCTGCCAAATATCCCAGAGTTTATGATGCAGTTGATACTTGGCGAAATGCACGAAATACTTTTTTCGAGCCAAAATGTGAACAATAATAAAATAATCAATGAAGGATTTTCTTTCAAATATACTTCCGTAGAAAAAGCTTTAGAGCATTTACTATAAAAAAAAGCTTCATTTTTATCAAATGAAGCTTTTTAATATGTGAATTAACAATTACAACAACCTATTATTGTGGTTTTTTCCATCATCTACCTTAAAACCATAACAAATTTAAGGTAAAATTAATAGAGCATTCTTAAAATTATATTAAAGTTTTTTTCGAAGCAAAACATTTCTTTTCAAAACAAAACCAGTCCCGCTATGCGCTAAATCTTTTCCTCGCTAAAGAAGCGAGAAAAAGGATATCGCTGCTATCGGGGCTAAATTAAAACATGATATTTCCAATGAAATCTTTTGAATTTCCTAAAAAGTGACAATTTGACACCAAACCAAGAATGGCAGAAAATTTGATTATCACTAGCAGTTATGAAATTTAAAAACATTTTCAAAAATACTTCAAAAATGACGACCGAAAATACTGAAATCGATAAAGAATTAGACGAAACAACATTAGAAAACAATGCCAACGACGAACAACTCATCGCTGAAGAATTAAGCGTCGAAGAACAACTTATAAAAGATTTAGCTACTGAAAAAGATAAATTTCTTCGTCTTTTTGCTGAATTTGAAAACTATAAAAGAAGAACCGCTAAAGAGCGAATGGAACTTTTCAAAACAGCCAATCAAGAAGTTTTATTGGCCGTTTTACCGGTTTTAGACGATTTTGATAGAGCAATGGTCGAAATTAAAAAATCCGAAGACGACATTTTGACAAAAGGTGTTGAATTAATTTACGAAAAATTAAAATCAACGCTTGTAACCAAAGGTTTAGAAGAAGTAGAAATAAAATCAGGTGATATTTTTAATGCCGATTTTGCAGAAGCAATAACGCAAATCCCCTCCCCTTCTCCAAACCTAAAAGGCAAAATAGTCGATGTTATCGAAAAAGGTTACAAATTAGGCGACAAAATTATCCGCTTCCCTAAAGTGGTAATTGGAAACTAATTTAAAAAATCTTAATTCCTTAATCTTAAACCAAAAATGAAAAAAGATTTTTACGAAATATTAGGCATTTCAAAAAGTGCTGATGGGGCAGAAATTAAAAAAGCTTACCGCAAAAAAGCAATTGAATTCCATCCTGACAAAAATCCTGGTGACGCTGTAGCAGAAGAGAATTTCAAAAAAGCGGCAGAAGCTTATGAAATTTTGAGTGATCCGCAAAAGAAAGCCAAATACGACCAATATGGTCACCAAGCTTTTGATGGCGCTGGTGGCGGCGGTGGCGGTTTTGGCGGAATGAACATGGACGATATCTTTAGTCAATTTGGAGATATTTTCGGCGGTGGTGGTTTCGGCGGCGGATTTGGTGGAGGAGGCGGAGGTCAACGTCGCATGAAAGGAAGTAATCTTCGGATAAAAGTAAAACTCACCTTAGAAGAAATCGCTAATGGTGTGGAGAAAAAAGTAAAAGTAAAACGCAAAATACAAGCTTCCGGAGTTTCTTATAAAACCTGTTCTACATGCAATGGCCAAGGCCAAGTGATGCGAGTAACAAATACCATATTGGGTAGAATGCAATCGGCTTCCACTTGCCCAACTTGCGGTGGCTCCGGACAAATTTTAGACAGAAAACCTGCCAACGCAGACAGTCAAGGAATGATTTTGGAAGACGAAACCGTTTCTATAAAAATTCCAGCAGGCGTTGTTGATGGCATGCAATTGAAAGTATCTAACAAAGGAAATGATGCGCCCGGAAACAGTATTCCTGGAGATTTGATTGTTGCTATTGAAGAAATCGAACACGAAACTTTGAAACGAGAAGGAGAAAATCTTCATTTGGATTTATACATTAGTCTTTCTGAAGCTGTTTTAGGCACTTCAAAAGACATTGATGCAGTAAACGGGAAAGTACGAATCAAACTCGAAGAAGGTATTCAATCAGGAAAAATTCTGCGGCTAAAAGGAAAAGGAATTCCGAGTATCAACAGCTACGGAAATGGAGATTTGCTGGTGCACGTGAACGTATGGACACCAAAAACACTGAACAAAGAACAAAAACAATTCTTTGAAAACAATCTTTCTAACGAAAATTTTGTTCCCCATCCAGAAAAAACAGACAAATCTTTTTTTGAAAAAGTAAAGGATATGTTTTCATAATCATTAAAAAATAGCTACTTTTGAACTTTACTGGGAAACTAGTAATTCTTTTTCATAGCAATTTTTCCCATCCTTGTGCAAATAAGGGTGGGTTTTTTTTGTAACAAAATCGCAATTGTGTTCACTAATGCTATACATTTACTAAAATAAATACCGAATGGCTAATATTCTCGAAGTAAACAAAATCTTAAAACAATACGGCGATTTTACTGCTTTAAATGAAGTAACAATAAGCGTTCCAAAAGGAAGCATTTACGGATTACTCGGTCCAAATGGCGCCGGTAAAACTTCGCTAATTAGGATAATTAACCAAATTACAATGCCAGACAAAGGCGAAATATTGCTTGATGGTGAAGTTTTAAGTCCAAAACACATTCAGCAAATTGGTTATTTACCCGAAGAAAGAGGTTTGTACAAATCGATGAAAGTAGGAGAACAATGTTTGTATTTGGCTCAACTGAAAGGACTTTCTCGTTCTGAAGCAAAAAAACAACTTGATTATTGGTTTGAAAAACTTGAAATTCAAGGTTGGTGGAACAAAAAAATTGAAGAACTTTCTAAAGGAATGGCGCAAAAAGTGCAATTTGTGGTTTGCATTTTACACAAACCTAAATTATTGATTTTTGACGAACCATTTTCAGGTTTTGACCCAGTGAATGCTAATGTAATCAAAGATGAAATTCTCGAACTTCAAAAACAAGGTGCAACAATAATTTTTTCAACCCACCGAATGGAAAGCGTCGAAGAATTATGCGACCATATTGCATTAATTCACAAATCTAACAAACTTATTGAAGGTAAATTATCTGATGTCAAAAAAGAATTTCGCACCAACAGTTTTGAAGTGGGAATTTTAACTGAAAATGTAGAAGGATTAATGTTTGATTTAACCCAAAAATTTAAAATTGCCCCAGCTGATTTCAAGTCGCTAAACAACGAATTAAAACTCGAAGTCCAACTCGGACATGCCAATTCAAATGAATTGCTTCATATTTTGACGCAAAAAGGACAAGTGACGCATTTTGTAGAAAAAATTCCAAGTGTAAATGATATTTTTATAAAAACGGTAAGTAAGTAATTTCAAAAAGCAATCTCAATTTCAAAAATCAATTTCAATTTCAACTTCAAAAGACAACTTCAAAATCTGAAATTAAAAATCAAAAATCATCAATCTTAAATCTAAATGAGTATTTTAAAACTAATTATAAAAAGAGAATTTATTGCCAAAGTACGCAATAAATCTTTCATCGTAATGACTTTCCTAAGTCCATTACTCATGGTTGGATTAGCCGTTTTTGTTGGCTATTTGGCATCAATGAAAGCAGATGTGAAACAAATTGCTATTCACGATGAATCGGGATTATTTGTAAGTGAATTTCAAAATTCAGAAGAATATCAATATGTCAATTTATCATCAATTGATTTGCAAATCTTAAAAGACAGCATCGTTAAAGACAGTTACGAAGGATTGATTGTGATTCAAAAACCTTTAGATTCAACTTCTTTTAAAAATAATATTGAATATATTTCGAACGACAGTCCAAGTCTTGATTACATCGATGATTTAGAAACAATCATTTCCAAAAAAATCACGAAAGAAAACTATAAAAAACTTGGAATAGACACAGTTTTAATCCGAAAAGGAATTGCAAAAGTGGACATCAAACTCAAAAAATCTTCAGGAGAAGATACTGTAAAAGGTTTAAATGCAATTAAAGTGGGGATTGGCGGTGCTTTTGGCTATTTAATCATGATGTTCATTATCATTTATGGCAATATGGTGATGCGCAGCGTAATCGAAGAAAAAACAAACCGCATCATAGAAATCATTATTTCCTCCGTGAAACCTTTTACTTTGATGATGGGAAAAATAATTGGCACCTCATTAGCCGGAATTTTACAATTTCTAATTTGGGCAACCATAGGCGGATTACTTTTTTATGTTTTTTCAATTGTGTTTGATATGCAAATGGGCGCTACATCTACCTTACAAAATGGCATTGCAAATGGAGCGAATCCTGAAAAAATGGCAACTTTGCAACTCTATTTTAACGAATTAATGCAACTTCCAATCGCAACTATCTTAGTTTCTTTTATACTTTATTTTATTGGAGGATATTTTTTATACAGTTCCATTTACGCTGCAATTGGCGCAGCAGTTGACAACGAAACCGATTCTCAACAATTTTTATTACCAATTATTTTACCATTGATTCTTGGGGTTTATGTTGGATTTTTTAGCGTACTAAACGACCCACACGGAACAATTGCCACGGTTTTTTCTATGGTTCCGTTCACATCACCAATCGTCATGATGATGCGAATTCCATTTGGAGTACCATGGTACGAAGTCTTAATTTCATTGACTATTTTATTCGCAACGTTCTTTTTTGTGGTTTGGTTTGCTTCGAAAATTTACAGAGTTGGAATTTTAATGTACGGTAAAAAACCAACTTGGAAAGAACTTTACAAATGGTTGAAATATTAATTTTTTGAAGCCATTTCCTGCTGTCCTTCCAATCTTTTGGTTTTTAAAGAAAAAACCAAAAGGATTTTCCCTCCCATCAGGGCTAGGGCACTCGTTTTTTAAGTAAATTTGTCTTCTTTAAAAAACACAAAGCATTTTTAAATAGATCACCATGCAGAAAATACTAATCATAGAAGACGAAGCCGCTATCCGAAGAGTGCTCACAAAAATTCTCTCCGAAGAAAATGAAACCTATCAAGTAGAAGCCGCTGAAGATGGAATTATTGGTTTAGAAAAAATAAAAAACAACGACTACGACTTGGTTTTGTGCGACATCAAAATGCCAAAAATGGATGGCGTCGAAGTGCTAGAAGCGGTTAAGAAAATAAAACCCGAAATTCCTATGGTCATGATTTCTGGTCATGGCGACATGGAAACAGCCATACAGACCATGCGACTCGGCGCATTTGACTACATTTCAAAACCACCAGATCTAAACCGATTGCTAAACACCGTTCGCAATGCTTTAGACAAAAAGCAATTGGTGGTCGAAAATAAAATCTTAAAGAAAAAAGTAAGCAAAAACTACGAAATGATTGGCGAAAGCGAAGCCATCAATCACATTAAATTGATGATTGACAAAGTTGCTCCAACAGAAGCCCGCGTTTTAATTACGGGCCCAAACGGAACAGGTAAAGAACTAGTTGCTCACCAACTGCACGAAAAAAGCGAACGAGCCAATTGTCCATTAATCGAAGTAAATTGCGCTGCAATTCCAAGCGAATTAATTGAAAGCGAGTTGTTTGGACACGTAAAAGGCGCATTTACCTCTGCCGTAAAAGACAGAGCGGGCAAGTTCGAATCTGCCGAAGGAGGAACTATTTTTTTGGATGAAATTGGCGATATGAGTTTGTCGGCACAAGCAAAGGTGTTAAGGGCTTTACAAGAAAATATGATTCAAAGAGTAGGAGCCGATAAAGACATCAAAGTTAATGTTCGTGTCGTGGCAGCAACCAATAAAGACCTAAAAACAGAAATTGCTGAAGGTAGATTCCGAGAAGATTTGTACCATCGATTGGCAGTAATTTTAATAAAAGTCCCTGCGTTAAATGAACGAAGAGACGATATTGCTTTGTTAATTCATCATTTTTCTGAAAAAATTGCATCAGAGCAAGGCAATGCACAAAAACAATTTTCTAAAGAAGCTATTGATTTGCTAAAAGCGTATGATTGGACAGGAAACATTCGTGAACTTAGAAATGTGGTGGAAAGGTTGATTATTCTTGGTGGAACTGAAATTTCTGAAACAGATGTAAGACTTTTCGCGAGTAAATAAAAGCCCCCTAACCCCCGAAGGGGGAATAGAAATTTATAAAATTAACTATTAATATCACAACTTAAAAATTACTCTAATTCTTTCTGCCTATGGCAGAATTCGTGAAATTAAATTAAGAACTTAAAATTTGTGATAATTTGTGAAATTTGTGGCTAAAAAAAATTAAAAACAATATAATTTTCTATTTACATAATTGTCAAAATTAATTACATGATTCTAAAAAAAATAAACGAAAATCTTCAAAAAGCATTGGTTGAAAATGGTTTAACCGAAGCCAACGAAATGCAACAAGAAACATTTTCTACGCTAAAAAGTGGTGCAGATTGTATCGTTGTTGCTCCACAAGGAAGCGGAAAAACGACCACAATTGTGCTTAATGTTATTCAACAATTGGTTGCAGAAGGCGAAGAATCTCCTCGAGCATTAATAATTGTTGAAGATAAAGCCAAAGTTTTGGCAATGGAAGAATTGTTTGAAAAATTGGGTAATTACACCAATTTAAGGGTTTATGGCGTTCATGATAAAGGCGATATGGAATATGACAAAAACTATATTTCTACAGGAATTGATGTTTTGATTGGTACTCCAAACAAATTGAGCGAAATGTTTACAACGGCAGGATACAATGTCAATAGATTGAAAATGTTTATTTTAGACGATGCAGATCCAATTTTAAAACTGCGCCACGAAACTAAAATTATGCGGATCTCAAACAGCATTACAAAAACGCAACGGATTATTTTCTCTGAAACTTTAACGGAAAGAATTGAATCTTTGGCAGACAACATGATGGTAGAACCTTTTTTGTTTGAAATAGAAGAAGAGGAATGATTTTAGATTTGAGATTTGAGATTTGGGAATCGGGAATTGGGAATTGGGAATTGGGAATTTTAAAATAAAACAATTAAAATTAAAAAGCATTATAAAATGGGATTAATGAAAATATTTTCGGGAAGTGAAATCTTAGCACAAGCTTTACAACAAAAAATTGA
>CALPKO020000015.1 GCA_943324165.2 Bdellovibrio sp. ZAP7
ACGAAAAGAAATACCGTACAACCAACTTACAACGGAATTTTAGAAGGAAAAGAATTCATAGAAAACTATTTAAGCTATTTTATCACGACAACGACAGATACTTACGGCGTTGGTAGAACTTTGTCTTTTATGGTTGTTGGAATTATTTCTATTTTTTTACTCAAGAATTTAAGTGATTATTTAGCTATGTTTTTCATCAATTTCTTGAGAAATGGAATTTTACGAGACATGCGCAATGCCATGTACAAAAAAGTAATTGATTTGCCACTTGCCTTTTATTCCGAAAAAAGAAAAGGCGACGTAATTTCTAGAATTGCTGGCGATGTGAACGAAGTACAAAATTCATTTTTATCAATATTAGAATTAATTGTAAAAGAACCACTTACCATCATTTTCACCATTATTGCGATGTTAACTATTAGTCCAAAGCTTACATTGTTTGTGTTTATTTTTATTCCTGTTTCTGGTTATGTAATTTCATTAATCGGAAAACAACTTAAAAAACAATCCACTAAAGCGCAACAAGAGCAAGGCCTGTTTCTATCAACAATAGAAGAAACTTTGGGTGGTTTGAAAGTTGTAAAAGGATTCAATGCGGAAAGTTATTTCAATAGGATTTTTCAAGAATCTACACAACGTTTTTTTGTTTTATCTAATAATATTGGTAATCGCCAGAATTTAGCTTCACCAATGAGCGAATTCATGGGAATAATGGTCATTGCCATTTTACTTTGGTATGGTGGAAATATGGTTTTGATTGAAAAAACACTAAACGGTGCAGCTTTTATTGCCTACATGGGATTGGCTTATAACATCTTAACACCAGCAAAATCAATATCTAAAGCTTCTTATGCGATCAAAAGAGGAAATGCCGCTGCAGAGCGTGTTTTAGAAATTTTAGAAGAACAAAATCCAATTGTTAGCAAAACCAACGCAATTGAAAAAAGTACTTTTGAAAGTAAAATTTCAATCAAAAACATCAATTTTAAATACGAAGATGAAGCGGTGTTAAAAGCTTTTTCACTTGAAATTACTAAAGGAAAAACCGTTGCTTTGGTGGGACAATCAGGAAGTGGAAAAAGTACAATTGCCAACTTACTCACCCGCTTTTATGATGTTAACGAGGGAGAAATCGCAATCGACGACACGAACATTAAAGATATGAATTTGCAGTCGCTTCGTGGTTTGATTGGCTTAGTAACGCAAGATGCTATACTTTTTAATGATACAATAAAAGCCAATATTGCACTTGGAAAATTAGATGCTACAGACGATGAAATTATAGCTGCTTTGAAAATTGCTAACGCCTTTGAATTTGTAAACGATTTACCAAAAGGAATTTATACCAATATTGGGGATAGTGGCAACAAACTTTCTGGAGGGCAAAAACAACGTTTGTCGATTGCCAGAGCCGTGCTGAAAAATCCTCCGATAATGATTTTAGATGAAGCGACCTCAGCATTAGATACTGAAAGTGAGAAGTTTGTTCAAGTGGCTTTAGAAAACATGATGCAAAACCGCACTTCAATTGTAATTGCGCACCGTCTTTCAACCATTCAAAAAGCAGATGTTATTGTGGTGATGAAAAAAGGCAAAATTGTGGAACAAGGCACCCACGACGAATTAATTGCCTTGAATGGAAATTATAATAAATTGGTGAATATGCAGAGTTTTGATGCCTCCTAACCCCCGAAGGGGGAATCGTACCTATAAAATGATTAGATATGATGATTGGAGAACAAGTTGTTTTAACTGAATTGAATAGCTTTCTTTTTCTTTCAACAATTGATATCAAACAATTCTATGAGATTTCCTAAAGCTTTTTAAATGTACATCGACGACAATAATATAAAACTTCCAACAGACCCGAACACTATTGTTTGGAAGTACTTAGATTTGTCGAAATTTGTAGATTTATTGCTTTATCGAAAACTGTTTATGTCGCGTTCGGATAAATTTGAAGACCAATACGAAGGCACATTTAGCGAACCCACTTTCGAGGAAATTAGAAAATTATCACTCGACAACCCCACTTTTTTAGATTATTACAAAACACATCGGAAAAATGTAGTAATCAGCAGTTGGCACATTAACGAATATGAATCGTTTGCAATGTGGCAAATTTTTACACAAAAATCTGAAGGACTCGCTATTCAATCTACTTTAGGAAGACTACAAGAAGCCTTAGATTTCGACAAAGATTACACGCAACACATTGGCGAGGTGAATTATATCGATTACAAAAAAGAATACATTCCGTTTGATAATACTTTTTTTCCGTTCCTTTTCAAGCGGAAAAGCTTTCAATACGAAAGAGAAATTCGCATCATTTCAGATTTAACGGCCAATAATCTGACAATTGACAACGGTTTGAAAATCGATATTGACATCAAAAAACTAATCGAAAAAATTTATATCCACCCAAAATCTGAAAATTGGTATAAAAACTTAGTCATTGAATTGGTTAAAAGACTTGGTTTTGATTTCGAAATCGAAAAATCAGATTTAGAAAGCGAAATTCTAATTTGAGCGCATTCAATGACAAATTCAATTTCAATATCAATGGCAATGATAAATTCAATTTCAATATCAAAGGCAAATTCAATGGCATTTTATTTTTGAAATAAGAAGTGATTTTTTCTATTTAAAGGGGATTCTAATTTAATAATACGATACATTTGGTACCTATTATTTATCCTAAAAAATATGTTCCAATTTCGACCAAAGATTTTTGTTTTGTTGTCTTTTATTTTTATTCTTCAAAGTTGTTCTAAGAGTGACGACAATAAAACTACCGCTACTCCCACGCCTATAAACACTAATTTTGTTCCGGCAGCAACGGCAGACATTGTGATGTATGAAATTAATCCGCAAGCGTTTAGTTCAACTAAAAATATTCAAGGCATTATCAATCGTTTAGATAACATAAAAGCTTTAGGTATCAATACAATCTGGATCATGCCAATTCATCCTGTTGGTATTGTTAACTCTTTTGGTTCGCCCTATTGCGTGAAAAATTACACGGATGTAAAGAGCAGTTTCGGCACTTTATCTGATTTAAAAATCCTTGTAGAACAAGCACATACGCGAAAAATTGCGGTTATTTTAGACTGGGTTGCGAACCACACCGCTTGGGACAACCAATGGATTTATGACCATCCTAATTGGTACACAAAAAATGCAAGTGGGCAAATTATAAGTCCGGCAGGTACTAACTGGAATGATGTGGCAGACTTAGATTTTAGCAATCAATCGATGCGTTTGGCGATGATTGACGCCATGAAATATTGGGTTGTAAATGCCAACATCGACGGATTTCGTTGTGATGCTGCGGACTACGTTCCTTATGACTTTTGGTTGCAAGCCAATACCGCTTTAAAAGCAATTCCTAATAAGAATTTAATATTATTAGCTGAAGGAAATCGTGCTGATCACTTCTCCGCTGGATTTCAAATCAATTTTGCTTGGGATTACCTTGGTACGATTAAAAATGTTTTTGGAGCAAATACAGGTGCAGTTACTAATTTATTTACAACAAATACTTCAGAATACAATTCTGTTCCAATCGGAAAACAAAAATTGCGTTTTACGACTAACCACGATGAGTCTAACATTGCGAGCCCAATTTCGGTTTATGGAAGTAAAAACGGGGCGTTAGCCGCTTCTGTCATTACGACTTTCTTAAAAGGAGTGCCGCTTTTGTATTGTGGTCAAGAAGTGGGCGTTAGTTCTACCGCGGTTTACAATGGAGCCAACACGATAGATTGGTCTGCCAATAATGACATGTTGCTGGCTTATCAAAATATGATGGCTTTTTATAATGCTTCCGCTACCGCTAGGTATGGCAATCTTACCACCTTTCCTACCAACACCAACGTTGCGATTTTTCAAAAAAGTACAGCTTCTGAACAAGTTTTATTTTTAGTGAATGCAAGAAACACTGCACAGACTGTTACTATCGCTGCAACGCTGCAAGGCAATTGGACCAATGCCCTAACTGGCGAAGCAGTAACGCTTTCTGGATCAGTTGCACTAACTGGTTTTCAATACATGATTTTGAAAAAATAAATAATAAACCTCGTTTAAAATAGTTTTAAACGAGGTTTATTTGGGTTTTGGTGGAGGGTGGGAATTTAACGTTCTGCCGCTTCTCGTCAGTTGTGAACTTCGGAACTTTATATTTTCTGTTAAAAATAAAAATTATTGCGGAACGCAAACGTGAACTTACTACAAAATTCGCTAATGCGAGAAACGGCTGTTATCCTGATAATAAATATTAATGTTTTAATTTGCGCTTAAAGTACTGTATTTATTGACTTTTTTAAAATAATGGATTCAATATGATGTAAAAAAAGCATTTAAATGCTTTTTTTATTTTTTACTTTGCCTAGCTTTTTTGGCTTCTTGCGCTTTTTTTAATGCTTCTTCTTTTGCTTTGGCTTCATTTTTTTCTTTTTTCTTAAAATAACCTCGCAATAGAAAATTAGATTTTGCTGCTTCCATGTTTTCATTCAAACCTTTTGAGCTCTTTTTTAAATTTACAATTGTTTTATCGATGTTATCTGCCATTGTTTTATCTTGAATTAATCGCCCGAGTGTTCCCTCTCCATTATTGATTTTTTTAACCAATGTTGCAATTTCTGCTGTCGCGATAGCTGCATTTTCTGCGGTAACTTTTACGCTTTTTAAAATGGCATCCGTTTCAATTGGTTCGGTAGAAGCAATCATTTGTCCCTCTTTGACCACTTTGTTGCTGCTATTGCCTTGAGAAAGCACGACAATTTTATCGCCAATAATTCCTTCAGAGCCAACGCTGGCTTTTGTGTCTGTTTTTATAAACTTTTGTACTTCTTTTTTAATTAGCATTTCAACTCTTACTGTGGAATCGTTTATAATGGCGACATTATCGACCGTACCAATGCTAATGCCAGAAAATCGAATGTTGTTGCCAACTTGCAAGCCGCTTACGTTACGAAAATTAGCGGTCAGTTTAAAAACTGGATTAAAAAGGTTTTTTTGTTTGCCGATTATGAAAATACCTAAGACAAATAATCCGATTCCGACTAAAATAAATAAGCCCAAACGAATTTTGAATTGCGATGTATGATTTTCCATATTATGATTAATTAGTATTTTTATTGTTTTTTGATTTGAAATAGGCAGTTACCAATTCGTCATCACTATTTTCGAAATCGGAAAGACTTCCCACTTTGTAAACTACTCCGTCCTTTAACATTATTACCCGATTGGCAACGGTTCGAGCGCATTCAATATCGTGTGTGATAATGATAGATGTTGTTTTATATTTCTTTTGAATATCGTTGATTAAAAGACTTATTTCGTATGATGTTACCGGATCCAAACCTGTTGTGGGTTCATCATAAAGCATGATGGATGGATCTACAATAATGGTGCGTGCCAATGCGATTCTTTTTTTCATTCCTCCAGACAATTCAGAAGGCAGTTTATCAATAGCTTCCGGAAGACCGACATTTTCTAGAACTTCAATGATTTTGGTTTCAATTTCTGCCTCCGACAAATCTTTTCTAATTCTATTTAATGGAAATGCTAGATTTTCGCGCACCGTCATTGAATCATAAAGCGCTCCACTTTGAAAAAGGAATCCGATTTTTTTTCTCAATTCAGCCAAAGATTTGCTGTTTAAATCTTTGGTGTTTTCGCCCAAAACATTGATGTCTCCAGAATTTGCGCTTAATAATCCAATGATGCATTTAATTAATACCGATTTTCCGCTGCCCGATTTCCCCAGCACCACTAAATTTTCTCCTATAAAAAGTTGAAGATTGATTCCGCTTAATACTTCAAGATTACCGAAATGAATTTTTAAATCATTAATTTCTATTATGACTTTTTCATCAGATTTTTGGTCTTTACTCATAATAAGTCTGTTATTTGAACGGCAATTAAATCAACAATAATCAATAATAAAGAAGATAAAACTACCGCAGAATTTGCTGCTATTCCTACACTTTCAGTTCCGCGACCTGCATTAAATCCTTTATAACAGCCAACATAACCAATTACTGCTCCGAAAAAGAAGGTTTTGATTGTAGCAGGAATGAAATCCATAAAATCTACTTTTCCGAATGCCTGGGCAATAAACAAAACAAAACTAACATCCCCTTTAATATTTGCGCCAATCCAACTACCAATTATTCCTAGGGCATCAGCAAAAATAGTTAGAATTGGAATCATTAAAGTTGCTGCCAAAATCCGTGGAACTATCAAGAATTTCATTGGATTTGTTGAAGAAACTTCCATAGCATCAATTTGCTCCGTAACACGCATAGAGCCAAGCTCTGCTCCTATACTTGATCCGATTTTTCCGGCACAAATCAAAGCCGTTATCACAGGACCCATTTCTCGAATAATTGAAACTGCTACCATTCCTGGAAGCATTGATTCTGCTCCAAAATTGATGAGCACAGGTCTTGATTGAATGGTTAAAACCAATCCGATAATGGTACCCGTAACCCCAATTAATGGCAAAGATTTGTTTCCAATTTGAAAACATTGTTTTAAAAACTCATTGAACTCAAATCCTTTGGAAAAAGTGTTGACAAAAACATCTTTTATAAAAAGCGCTACGTCACCAATTTGTTTTAAAAATGACGAAAATTGATTGGTTTTCTTAATCGAATTTTCACTCACATCAATCGCTTTTTGCTTTGCATATTTCGAAAAATTGGATGTTTTAATGTTATTTATCATCTTAATTTAAAATGTTAATTAGCCAATGCGCCTTTATTTTCTGAATTACGTTTGCTCATCATCGCCAAAATCAAAGTGCGGAAGATTTATTTTGTGCCATTGATAGGTTTTTGGAATATCATCTCCAAACAAATATCCCCAAGGTTCGAGCGGTTCAATTCTGTCGAAAATAACTTTCAAAATTGCAATGACAGGAATTGCCAAAAACATTCCTGAAATTCCGATTAAAGTTCCCCCAATTATAATACCGACAATAGAAACCAAAGCGTTAATTTGTACTTTAGAATTTACAATCATCGGCATAAAAATATTGTTATCAATTAGTTGAACAATAACATTTACCATAATAACACCAAATATTATAGATAAATCTGGCGAACCAGACAAAGAAGCAACTATGCTTAAAAGTCCTGCAAATAAAATTCCTACGTAAGGAATTAAATTCAAAATGCCAGTAATTATTCCAAGTAAAATAGCATATTGAACACCAATAATCATAAAGCCAACACCGGTTAAAACCGCTACGGCAATCATTTCTAAAATCAGTCCAATAATGTAACTTTTTACAGATATCTTAATTTGATTTATAATTTCATGCACTTGCATATGGTTTTCGCTTTTAAATATTTTGATAAAAAAAAGCATGAAATGATTTCGGTATAAAAGCAATAAAAAAATATAAATCGGAATTAAAGTTAAATTCAGAAGTGTATCGGTAAAAGACAATAAAGTAGTTCCTAAAATCTCTTTTCCTTTTTGCATCGTATCTTTTGTCGCACTTTGGATGTACTCTTGCTGTTCTCGATTGCTGATGTTAAAATTTTGTTTAACATAATGTTGCATATTTCTAAAATGAATTTGAATATTCTCTTGAATTTTATCAAAGTCATTTGTCATATTTGAAATTTGAAAAGAAATAAAAGTGAAAATGCCAAGAATTAATATCACAAAAATGATTACCGCGGTCATTGAAGCAATAACATGAGGAAATTTCAATCTTGTTTTGAAGAAAACCACCACTGGATTTAACAAAATTGCAAATAAAACTGCCATCAATAAAGGAATAATAATGGCCTGGGCTATATAAACAACGAAAGTAATCGCAATCAAAATGATTAAGATAAAACTTAATTTAACATAAAAAGGTATGCTTATTTTCATATTTATCCCAATAAAATAAAGGCTTTAAAAGAGACAAATATCAAACCTAAACTGAAAAATTCAGTTATATAACTTTCTTTAAAGTTTATATAATTTGCATGTTTAGGAAGTGAAATCTACTAAGAAAGCAAAAAACTTAGAAGTTGGTAAACCCATTACATTAGTATAGGAGCCTTCGATTTTCTCCACCCCTACTAATCCAATCCAATCTTGGATGCCGTATGATCCTGCTTTGTCGTAAGGCTTGTAATTTTCGAGGTAATAACGAATCGAATCTGGACTTAATTTATTGAAAGTAACTTTTGTAACATCATTAAAAACAGTAGTTTGCTTCGTGGTTTTAATACAAAATGAAGTAAATACATCGTGTGAACTATCAGAAAGTAAAGTCAGCATCTCAAAAGCTTCTTTGTAGTCTTTTGGTTTTCCTAACGCTAAATTATTGTGCCAAACAATCGTATCGCTGGTTATCAGAATGTCATTTTCAAGCAACTCATTTGCAAAAGCATTGGCTTTTAATTCTGCCAGAAAATCAGTGATTTCATAAGATTTTAAATGAGTAGGATAAATCTCTTCGACCTCTTTCAGTCGGATTTCAAAATCCAAATCCAAATCTTTGAAAAATTGTTGGCGTCTAGGCGATCCTGAAGCTAAAATTATGTTGTGATTTTTAAGTTTTTCTTTAAGCATTGTATTTTACATTTAATGAAACGACCAAAATTAACAAAATGCCGAAAAATAAAATTAATTTTAAAATATTACTCAAATGATGAAAATCAGCTTTGCCTTTGGCATTCCAACTTTTGATTGAAAAATAAATTTGTGGCGCAATTATAAATACTAAACTAAAAATAGTTGCAAAATACAATTGATTTTCAAAATAATAGATGATGACATACCGCAAAAGCAATATAATTGGAATTATACTTAAACCAAAAACAATTTGTGTAGTTCTTTTTTTTCCGAAAGCTATTGGCAAAGTATTCATTCCACTATTAAAATCGCCGTCAAAGTCTTCTAGGTCTTTTACTATTTCTCTTAAAAAATTAATTAGAAATGCAAAAAAGCTGTAATCTAAAATAATTTGAAAAATAGTTGATAAAAGCGGTTTATTTATTTCCGTAATCATAGGATATAAATCAAATACACCAACAATAATTACACTTAATGCTGTTAAAATGGCCACTACAAAATTACCAAGCAATAAAGATTGCTTCAAATTGGAGGCATAAAGATATAATGTAAGTGCTATTACAACAAAAATGGTGGCAAAACTTGGCTTTTCAACTATGTTCGATAAATAAAACCCCGAACCAACTCCTAAAACATTCAAAACCACATATAAATTGTATGCCATTGTTTCGGAAATTGACTTCCCAACAACAACATTATTTGGATTGTTAAAACGATCAGTGTCCTGGTCTAAAACATTATTAATTAAATAGCCTGCCGCAGCAATGGTTACGGTAGAAAAAACCAAAATTAAATATTGCCAATCGTTGAGTGCCAATGGAATATTTTGGAACTTTAAAAATCCGAATCTTAGAATGAGCTGCAAAAGCGCTAACATCAATAAATTTTTGAAACGAATAAGTTTTAGAAATGAAATCATGTAAAAAGAGTTTAACTATTTAATATTTAGTTAATTAATGTGTGCAAAAAAAAACAGTCGAAAGATATTTTTTTTATGTAATTAATTCAACTTAATAGTCCTAAAAAAGGGACTTGAAAATTTTCAAATCCCTTTAAAATATGATAATTTATAATTTATATCCCAGCAACTATTCCCGCAAAATCAACCGCTTTCAAAGCAGCACCTCCAATTAAACCGCCATCAACATCAGGTTTTGAAAAGATTTCTTTTGCATTTTCTGGTTTTACGCTTCCACCATATAATATTGAAACACCTTCGGCTACATCACTGCCAAAAGATTTTCTAACTGTTTCCCTAATAAATTCGTGCATTTCTTGTGCTTGTTCTGGACTAGCAGTTTCGCCAGTTCCAATTGCCCAAACAGGTTCATAAGCCAAAACTATATTTTCCCACGCCGATTTTTCGATATGAAAAAGTCCATCACGCAACTGGTTTTCTACCAAATTAAAATGATTGCCTGATTGACGGTCTTTCAACTCCTCGCCAAAACAAAAAATTACATTCATTTCGTGTTTCAAAGCCGTGTCAACTTTAAAAGCAAGCATAGCATCTGTTTCATGAAAATAAGACCTACGTTCAGAATGACCAAGAATAACAGTATTTACACCAATACTCTTCAACATATCGGCAGAAATTTCGCCAGTATAAGCGCCACTTTCTGCTTGATGCATATTTTGTGCAGCGACATCAATGTTGGTGAATTGCAGATGCTCAACAGCCGAAGATAAATTAACAAATGTGGGTGCAACGATAATCCTTACTTCTTTATCGGTTGGCAGTTTGTCAATCAAATCGTTCAGTAAATCTTCTGTTTCCTCGGCATTTTTGTTCATTTTCCAATTTCCAGCAACAATCTTTGTTCTCATTATTTTATAGTTTTTAAAGTTGAATTTATTTTAATAAAATCTGTTTCGATTGCTCTGTACAATGCAATTTTTCCTGTTTTATCTACAATTATATACCTCGGAATCCAATCTAAATCGACTGCTTTCCCAAAATTTCCTTTCATACCATCAATATCAGAAATCCAGTAATGTTCGCCCTTCAACTCGTGTTTCTCAATTCCTGACTTCCATTTTTCAGCATTTTTATCCAACGAAATAAAAACATAATCTACCGTTGTGTTTTCTGCTTGCAATGCTTTTATTTTTGGCATCGCCTTAACACAATCACTGCACCAAGAAGCCCAAAATTCTATTACAACCGCTTTTCCTTTGTGTTTGTCTAAAATTTCTTGAAATTGGATTTCATTTCCATCATAGGCAACTACTTTTTCTGACAAAGCTTCTTTAGAAAATTCTGACTTTTGTGCATTTGAACAAGCTGTTGTTAAAGCAATTACAAAAATTGACAAAATTATTTTTTTCATTATTATTAAATTTAGATTAGCAAAACATCAAAGTGTTATGAAAATATTTTCTTATATTTGATTTTCAACAAAAATAATTATTTGCAGCCAACAACGCAGGTTTTTCAACTAATTTTTATGAAAAAAATGGCGATACGCAAAAATTAGATAATTGAAAAACTATTTTATAACTTTTATGGAAATCGCATTTAGGAAAATAAAGTGTTTTTCTTAGACATAAAAACATCAAGTTAAATTGCAAATAGCTTATCCTTCAAAAATTAAAAATGGATATAGAAAAATACATGATTCCGTGCATTAATAAAAAAATTTTTGGGGTAGACTGCTTGGGCTG
>CALPKO020000016.1 GCA_943324165.2 Bdellovibrio sp. ZAP7
GGGATCAGAACCAATTTTAGAAAAGCGGTCTGTAATGGTTTGTAATCGAACAATGTCTTTTTCTATTTCGGTTACTGTAGTTGCGTCCACATTATCAGCTTTCATAATTTCTAACCAACCGATTAACGAAGAAAGTGGTGTTCCGATTTGGTGTGCAGTTTCCTTCGCCATTCCTGCCCAAAGTTTGTTTTGTGTGGCTATTTTCGTGCTTTGATAGAAGTTAAAAACCAATGTTCCGAACAAAACAATTATCAAAAGCAAGGCAATTGGATAGTATTTCAATTTGTTCAATAGCGAAGAATCACCATAATAAAGGTATAATTTTTTGCCTTTGTCATATTCCATCACGATGGGATCATTCTGGTTTTTCAATTTAGCCAAAAACTTTGCAGCTTTCTTTTTATCACTTAAAACATCATTTTCTATATTGGCAGAATTGCTAATAGAATCGTTCTCAATCACCATAATAGGGATGTTTGCATTCTGAATTATTTTTAATGGCAACTCAATATCGGTGTTGACATCTACATTTCTTAAAGTTTTTTGAGCTTCTGCCCAATGCTCCATTTTCTTGCGTTCTTCATTCTTAAAAATCTGAAAAAACGTATAAGTATTCCACAAAATCAGCGAAATAATCACAAATGAAATTAGGATAATTATCCAACGGGTAAAATTTCTTCTTTCTGAAAATTGCATAAATCCTTTTTGAAGGCATAAATATAATATTTTTTTAGTAGCTAATCTCGCTATACGCTAAATCTTTGCCTCGCTAAAGAAGCGAGACAAAGGATACCGCTTCTATCAAGGCTAGGGCAGTAATTTTCTCAAAAAACCATCGTAAACAACGCAATTTTGGTTCAAAAAAATTATATTTGTAATAAAAAAAACAATGTTATCCATCGACCCAAAAGCCATTTCGCCTACACAATTACAAGCCTATCTTCAAGGCGCTGTTGGTCCTCGACCTATCGCTTTTGCTAGTACTGTCGATAAAAATGGAATTCCCAATTTGTCGCCTTTTAGCTTTTTTAATGTCTTTAGTTCTAATCCGCCAATACTTATTTTTTCACCTGCGCGCAGAGTGCGAGACAATTCTATCAAGCATACTTTGATTAATGTTGAATCCACGCGAGAAGTTGTTATCAACATTGTTAACTTTGAGATTGTTCAGCAAGCTTCTTTATCAAGCACTGAATATGCAGATGGTGTAAACGAGTTTTTGAAGGCAGGTTTGACGCAAATTCCCTCAGATGTAGTAAAACCATTTCGGGTTGCAGAAAGTCCAGTTCAATTTGAATGTAAAGTCAATGAGATTATTGCCCTAGGAACCGAAGGCGGAGCAGGAAATTTGGTGATTTGTGAAGTTTTAAAAATCCATATTGACGAAAATATTTTGGACGAAAACGGAAACATCGACCAACATAAAATAGATTTGGTTGCACGAATGGGAGGAAATTGGTATTCTCGAGCCAACAAAGGGCTTTTTGAAGTGCCAAAACCATTGACAACACTTGGCATCGGTGTGGATCAAATTCCAACTTTCATAAAAGAAAGTGACGTTTTTTCGGGCAACGATTTAGGAATGCTTGGTAATGTGGAAGCTTTGCCAAATAAAGAAGAAGTTAGTATATTTGTAAATCAAAATTTTGATGTAAAAGCAGTTTTGAGTTCCGACGACGAACACCAAATTCAGCTAAAAGCGAAAGAATTTATCGAAAAAGAACAGGTTTTGTCGGCTTGGAAAGTACTTTTGGCCGAAAGAATATAAAAGAATTAAAATAAAGTAATAACATAAAAAACCACAGAAGATGGAAGTAACAGGAAGAGTAAAAATGATAGATACCACAAAAGAAGTGGGCAGTGCTGGATTTAAAAAAAGAGATATTGTCGTTACGACCGATGAGCAATATCCGCAGCAAATTTTAGTTCAATTTGTGCAAGACAAATGCGACTTATTAAATAATTATGTTATCGGCGATAATGTTAAAATAGACATCAATTTGCGAGGGAGAGAGTGGACAAATGCGCAAGGTGAAACAGTTTATTTCAACACTATTCAAGGGTGGAGAATCGGAAAAGTGCAAACTGAAAATCCTGCTGCACAAGGCCAGCAACCACCAATGCCAGCAGCTCCAGCATTTGAACCAGCTGCAGATTTTAAAGAAGAAGACCACGACGATTTACCGTTTTAACAGGTTATTTTACATAAAAAAAAGGAAGCAATCGCTTCCTTTTTTTTATGTAAATCCTTAGTCATTATAACCAAATCTTTTGAGCATATTGGTGTTGCTTCTCCAGTTTTTATTCACTTTGACGTATAGCTCAATGTGAATTTGTTTCCCAAAGAATTTTTCTAAATCGGCCCGAGCTTCAACACCAACTTTTTTTAGCGCGGCACCTTTGTGACCAATCACGATTCCTTTCTGAGTTTCTCGCTCTACCATAATTAATGATCGAATTCGAATAATATTTTCATCTTCAAAAAATTCTTCGGTAACAATTTCAACTGCATATGGAATTTCTTTGCTGTAATTGATTAAGATTTTTTCGCGAATGGTTTCATTTACAAAAAAACGTTCGGGTTTGTCCGTCAATTGGTCTTTTGGGTAGTATGCTGGAGACGCTGGTAACAATTCTATTATCCTACCAAAAACTTCGGGAACATTAAAATTTTGCAATGCCGAAATCGGAAAAATTTCTGCATTTGGGACTTTTTCTGCCCAAAAAGCAACTTGCTCTTCAAGTTTTTCTTGGTTTGAAATATCGATTTTGTTCAATAAAAGCAGCACAGGAATTTGAGCATGAATAATTTTATTAAAAAAACTTTCGTCTTTCAGGTTTTGCTCGCCAATTTCGACCATATACACCAAAATATCAGCATCTTCAAAAGCAGATTTTACAAAATTCATCATTGATTCTTGCATTTCATACGCCGGTTTTATAATTCCAGGAGTGTCCGACAAAATCAATTGAAAATCTTCACCATTCACAATTCCGAGGATTCGGTGGCGTGTAGTTTGCGCTTTAGAAGTAATAATCGATAACCGCTCGCCAACAAAAGCATTCATTAAAGTTGATTTTCCAACGTTGGGGTTTCCAATTATATTTACAAATCCTGCTTTGTGTGTAGTCATTTTAATTTTTTTGCAAAAATACTAAAAAATAAACCTTTATTAGGATTTAGTTTCACGAACGATTTGTTGTGCAGTTTTATATAATAGTATTTTGTTGTGCAATTTTTATTTGTAAAACTGTCGCCAAATTCAATGCTTGCGTTTTAATTTTTTCGGCATTTTCACCTTCAAAATTTTCGTCAACAGTTGCGTTAAAATGACCAATCCAAACTTTGAACAATGCTGGTGTTAAATGGCTTTTTGCATCTATATCTAAATGAATTTGCGTCAGATTATTAGCATAACCGCCAGTTCCTAAAATTACTTGTGACCAAAATGTAACCAAAATCGGCAAATGTTCCTCGATTTTAATTTTCACAACATCCGTAAAAACATAACTTATTGTATCATCTGAAAGCAGTTTTTTGTAGAATTCATCGACTAATAGATATAAATCGGTTTGGTTTTGAATGTCATTCATGTTTGATTTTAATTTTGAAGAAAAACAAAGATATGATTTTGATGCCTAGGTTGATTTTTTAGGACAAGTAATAACTTTGACAACTTTTTAAAACTTGTCAAAGCTCATTAAAATTATGATTACTTTTAAAACTATAGGATTGAACGGAATCTAAAAATCTAAAAAACGCTCCACATTTTTACCATTCCATTTGCCTACAAATTGATAAGGGATAAATCTTGCAAACAGTTCCTCTTTATACCATTTGAGTTTTCTGGTTAGACGAACAACCTCTTTATGTTTTTCATTTTTATAGGCATAATCAATCATTTCGGCCTGCGTTTTCCATACGCTAAGAGTTGCTTGCTGTATCAAAGGCCATTCGCCAACACCTATTGACAGTGCTAGTCCATCGTAATCCTCTAAACTCTTGCTCACTTGTCCCACTTTTCTCCAAAAAGAAATTAATTTTGAAATCCGAATACTAGCTCGCGTTAAAACCATAACTGGCTTATCTATAGCCAAAGTGGCGACAGCAACAAAAGGTTGCTTTCCGTCCCACTTTCCGTGTGCTTCTGCGGCATGTGCAAAAATAGTGAATGATTCAGCGCTTCTAGATTTATAGTCGTTAAAAAACGAACTTTTTTCAAAAAAATCGGTAGCATGTATTTCTTCTTCCCAAATGCATAATAAGGCATAAGTGCCAAAGTTTGGTTTTGAACTAAAACCATTTTCAGCTCCTGAACCCAACAATTTGTAGAACACTAATCCTTCGATATTCTTGAAGTGAGCATGACCAAGTTGCATTTGTGAAAATGCCCAAAGTTTATTGGAAAAAGATTCCAATTTAAAAAAAGTACAAGTGGTTATTTGGCTCATGGTATTGTGTTTTGTTTTGAATGGAATTTTTGATTACAATTAGATTATTTTTTTTCAATCACCACTATTTGTATGCCTATTGGGAATAGTTTTTCCAAAGCAAAAAATGGTAAAGTAACGACTTTTAAAAGCACAAGCATCCAAAAATGATTAGCCATATTACCCGACCAATCAGTCCCTTTTTTTTCCATTCTACCGAGCCACCATAGGGTAAATGCATCAAGCGTTCCGTAGCGCAAATGTTTTTTAATTTCCCATTTGTCTTTTTGGAACAAATGAGTAAAACTCTTTTCAGTTAATAATGAAATATGCCTCGGGCTATGCCATCCTTGCCAATTTGTTTTTTGAATTTTTGCAGTAATACTTTTATAATCGGGCACTTCGATTATTAGTTTTCCTCCATGTTTTAGACAATTATAGAGTTTTTCAATTGTTTTATTTGGGTTGTAATCGTGTTCTAAATAATGCCATAGCGTAATTACGTCAAATTGTTTTGTAGCATCAAACGCTTCAATTGAAACTTTTTTTAGTATTAGATTGGGATAGTTTTTGCCTTTCCAGCCTGAATCTGAAAAATCAATTCCAGTGCAATTTACGTTTGCATTTTGCTGCAGCATTTCTAAAAAACTCGGATTACCACATCCTACATCTAGAATGCTAAGATTTTGATTGTTGTTTTTTAGGTGTTTTTTTACAAAATTAACACGCTTTAAATCTAGATGCTTCTGACTTTTGACCACAAAAGAACTGTATTTTCCCCAAGCTAAATGTCCTCTATAAGGTAAATAATTATCAGTATAATAATGGTCTAATTTTTCAGGCGTTACTGGGTTTATTAAAAATACGGCTTCGCAATTATTGCAAATATTAAAAACAAAAAGCTCATTATTTGTCTCATGCATCAATGCATTTGTAGAGATGAAAAAAGTAGTTTCGGTGTTTTTACAAATCAGACAATTGATAGCCTTTGTATGTTTCATTTGATTGTATATTTTTAACAACAGCTAGTGAAAAACAAATAGCTACATTCAAGTAAAAGCACAATACTTAATACTAAAGAGGAGTATATTTTTTTCTAAAGATGGTTTTATGCAGAAAGAGTTTTAGACTGTTTTAGAGCAGCTTGAATGTAT
The DNA here is from genome assembly GCA_943324165.2 of Bdellovibrio sp. ZAP7. Taxonomy (GTDB): domain Bacteria; phylum Bacteroidota; class Bacteroidia; order Flavobacteriales; family Flavobacteriaceae; genus Flavobacterium. The sequence continues at coordinate 5,586 of CALPKO020000016.1, forward strand.
TTTTTCTTTATAATTAACATTCCAAAACTTTCTCCACCTTCTTTTCCGATGTTTTTATGGTGCATTTTGTGAGCACGACGCAAGGCTAAAACATAAACATTTTTCGTTTTTGTAAAAACTTTAAAACGCTGGTGAATGATGAGGTCATGAACAAAAAAATAAGCTAAACCATAAAGCAGAATACCAAAGCCAACCCAAGTGTACCAGGCATATTGGTTCATCATGCCAAACATTATGAGTAACCAGCTTGGCACCGCATAAATGATAAAAAACAAATCGTTTCTTTCGAACCAACTTTGATGGTCTTTTTTGTGATGATCAGCATGAAAATACCACATAACGCCATGCATGATGTATTTGTGATTTGCCCAAGCAGAAAATTCGGTTAATATAAAAGTGATTAAAACTATGCTGCAATTAATTATTATTTCCATGTTAGATAAATATAAATAAAGTCGTAAAGAATATAATTTGTAAAATCAAAATTATTAAAGAAACAGTGCGATTGCCTTTTATAATTGTGGGATAAAAAAAGTAAGATATACCAAACGCAACTCCAATCCAACCCAAATAATTATGTAAACCAGGTAATCCGCCTTCAAATTGCCAAAAATCAAGTTTTGGTGCCACTTGTTCTATCAATAAATCAATAAGCGTAACTAGTAAAGAAGCAACAATCAAAACTGTTATTTTATTGGCAAAGATACGACTAATGGTTGTTATTCCGGCAAAAATAAGCATTGCCCAATTGATAGAAATAATAAGCGGGACATCAAGTAATTTATAACCCAACCCATTCCCGTAAGAATATTCACCAAAAATCAGCCCCGTTTTTACGCCAATTACTTCTATAACAAAACCTAAAAACGCTATAGAAAAAAACGCGAATATAAATTTTTTGTCTGCTAATGGACTATGAATTAAAAAAACAAAACAAGTAAGTAGCAATGTATATGGTGTAAAAGGACTAAAAAAAGGTGGATTAACCACAAACCCGATTGAGCCAGAAACATAAACCAGCATTAAGAAATATAATAAATATGATTTATATGTTTTTATCATTTCTTTTCTTGTTCTACTATCAATTGACTAGCTATTTTTGCACTGAAAAGACACAAGGGAATTCCTCCTCCAGGATGCACGCTACCTCCCACAAGAAACAAATTTTTGATGCTGGATGAAAAATTGGCATGTCGCAAGAACGCAGCAAATTTATTATTGCTAGAATTACCATAAAGTGATCCGCCAAAAGAAGAAGTTTGGTTTTCTATATCAATTGGACTTAAGATACTTTCTGTAATAATGTGTTTTTCAATATCTGTTTTCAATATCATATTAATTTTGGCAACAACATCTTTTCTAATCGCTGCAGCATAATTGACACTTTCATTTTTATTATGCGGCACATTTACCATCACAAACCAGTTTTCACAACCTTCTGGCGCGTCATCCTTGCAATATTTGGAGGTAATATTAATGTAAACAGTAGGGTCATCTGTTGGAAATTGTTTCAAAAACAAATGATCAAATTCCTTTTTATAATCAGCACTAAACAAAATATTATGAAGTCCTAGCGCTGCAAACTCTTTGTTTATTCCCCAATAAAAAACATAGGCACTACTTGATTTTTCTTGTCGAATAAGCTTTTTTGGAGTAAAAGATTTTGGTAATAAATGGTTGTAAAGGACATTAATATCTACATCACTTGCCACAATATCAAAGGGATAACTTACGCCATTACTTTTAATTGCGGTTATCCGATTATTTGATTCCACCTCTAAAGTTTCAACCGTTGCATTACAGTTGATAGTGACATTGGCTGCTTCTGCAAGTTTGACCAAATGGGTTGTAATTTGGTGCATGCCTTTTTTAGGCAGATAAGCCCCAAGATTAAATTCTAGGTGCGAAATCATGTTCATCAAGGCAGGTGCTTTGTATGGATTGGAACCGTTGTAGGTAGCAAATCGATTGAATAATTGCACTGTTTTCGGATTGGAAAATGTTTGGGCATTTTTTTTGTGCATGGTACTGAATAAACCTAAGAATGGGGCATATAAAATGCCTTTTAATGTCTTAAGATTTATAAAATTTTTCAGCTGGTGCAGCGATTGTTTCAAAAACAAATCTTCGGTCGTTTTAAAATAAAAGGCGTTGCGTTTGATGTGTTTTAAAACAGTTGCTTTTTTTTCATTTAATTTTAAATGCACTTCTTCTGCAAATTCTTCTAAATTGGCAGATGCTTTTAGTTGCGTTCCATCAGGATAAAAATAGTTAGTTATCACGTCTAATTTCTGGTATTCAAATAGATGTGAACTTCCTTGCAGATTGGTCAATTCATCTATTAACGATGGCATTGTGAATAATGATGGGCCTTTATCAAATCGAAATCCATCCATTTTAAGTTCACTCAATTTACCGCCTGGATAACTATTTTTTTCAAAAACGGTTACTTTAAACCCTTGATTAGCAAGCCGAATTGATAGTGCAAGACCTCCAATTCCAGCTCCAATTATACCAACGGTTTTTGTCATTTTTGTGAATTTAAAATTGTGTCGTAAAATTAATTTTTTATCAAAAGATAATAGTACAACAAAAGTTAAAAAAATCCTATAAATATAATACAATCAATTAGTAAAAAATCAAAACTACAAGCTTACACAAAACCAAAAACCCCAATTCATCAGTTGAATTGGGGTTTCATTATAATTAAAAAGTCTATCTATTCCGCTTGTTTCGGAGTAATTTTATTTTCTTCTCTTGCAGGTCTTGCGATAAGGGCTTTTCTAGACACTTTTTCTTTTCTAGTTTTTGGGTCAATTCCCAAGTATTTCACTTGAAAAACATCACCCATATTCACTACGTCCGAAACATTTTCTGTTCTTTCCCAAGCCAATTCAGATACGTGCAATAAAACCTCGTTTCCTGGAGCTTCAGTATATTCTACCACTGCACCAAAATCCAACATTTTAATTACTTTCACTTCATAAGCTTCACCCATTTGTGGTTTAAAAATGATAGAATCAATTTTAGCCAATACTGCTGCGATTCCATCAGGATCTGTTCCAAGAATTTCAACAACACCTTGTTCATCAACTTCGTTGATAACGATTGTACAACCTGTAGCTTTTTGTAATTCTTGAATCACTTTTCCACCAGGTCCAATCAAAGCACCTATAAAGTTACCAGGAATTGTTCTCATGATAATTTTTGGAGCATAAACCTTAACATCTGCTTTTGGTTGTGCTAAAGTTTCTGTTAAAATATTCAAAATATGCAAACGACCATCTCTAGCTTGTGCCAAAGCAGCTTCCATAATTTCGTATTTCAAGCCATCAATTTTGATGTCCATTTGACAAGCGGTAATTCCTTCTGAAGTTCCAGTTACCTTGAAATCCATATCTCCTAAATGATCTTCATCACCTAAAATATCAGACAAAACTGCATAACGTTCTCCATCAGTAATCAATCCCATTGCAATTCCAGAAACTGGACGAATCATTTGAATACCAGCATCCATTAAAGATAATGTTCCTGCGCAAACCGTTGCCATTGAAGACGAACCGTTAGATTCTAAAACTTCAGAAACCACACGGATTGTATAAGGACAATCTGCCGGAATCATGTTTTTCAATGCGCGTTGTGCCAAGTTTCCGTGACCAACCTCTCTTCTTGAAGTTCCTCTCAACGGACGAGCTTCTCCTGTAGAAAATGGTGGGAAATTATAGTGCAAATAAAATTTTTCTTCTCCTTGTTCGCTTGGTGAATCAATTTGATTGGCTTCTCTAGAAGTTCCTAAAGTGGCCGTTGCCAAAGCTTGGGTTTCTCCACGGGTAAACAATGCTGAACCATGAACCGAAGGTAAATAATCAACTTCACACCAAATTGGTCTGATTTCAGTTGTTTTTCTTCCGTCTAAACGTGTTCCTAAATCTAAGGTTACGTTACGAACCGCTTCTTTATTTACTTTATAGAAATATTTAGAAACCAAATCGCCATTTTCTGCCAGTTCTTCTTCTGTAAATAAAGCTTTAACTTCTTCTTTTATTTCAGCGAAAGCACTAGAACGTTCTTGTTTTGCAGAACCTTTACTTGCAACAGCATAAATTTTATCATAAGCTGCCGCTTTCACTTTTGCATGAATGGCTTCGTCAGATTTCTCTTGTTCGTAAGTACGAACCTCTTTTTTTCCAAAAGCATTTGCCAATCTTTCTTGAGCAGCAATTTGTACCTTAATGTGACCGTGAGCAAATTTGATAGCTTCTACCATTTCTGCTTCTGAAATTTCTTTCATTTCTCCCTCTACCATTGCGATAGAATCGGTTGAAGCACCAATCATCATGTCGATGTCAGACAATTCTAATTGAGCACGAGACGGATTGATGATGAATTTTCCATCAATTCTTCCAACTCTGGCTTCAGAAATCAAAGTTTCGAATGGAATGTCAGACAATGCTAATGCTGCCGAAGCGGCTAATCCTGCTAGTGCATCTGGCATAACGTCTTCGTCATGCGACATCAACTGAATCATAACTTGAACTTCTGCATGGTAATCACTTGGGAAAAGCGGACGCAATACACGGTCAACTAATCTCATTGTCAACACTTCGTTGTCACTTGGACGAGCTTCTCTTTTGAAGAAACCTCCAGGAAAACGACCTGCTGCCGCAAATTTTTCACGGTAATCTACCGTTAATGGTAAAAAGTCAATGCCTGGGCTTGCTTTTCTGGCCGAAACAACTGTTCCTAAGATTACTGTTTTGCCAATTCTTACTACTACAGATCCGTCGGCTTGTTTTGCTAAACGACCTGTCTCGATTGTGATGTTTCTTCCATCACCTAAATCGATGTTTTCTACAAATAATTGTGGAATCATAATTTTTCCTTTTTTAAATTTTACATTGGTGTTGTGTTGTTGTTGCGTAGTTAATGCTAAAATATCCAATGAAAAACCTACTTTTTTTTAACTTTATTTAAAAATTTAAAGATTGAAATATTTATAATTTCTAATTTTTTAATTTTGCAATCATTTAATCTTTAAATAAAAAAAAGAGGCACTTTCGCACCTCTTTTATATTGATTATTTTCTAATATTCAATTCTTTGATAATCTCACGGTAACGGTTGATTTCTGTTTTCTTCAAGTAATCCAACAAAGCCCTTCTTTTACCTACTAGCAAAACTAGCGAACGCTCTGTATTGTAATCGTGACGATTTCTTTTTAAGTGTTCTGTCAAATGCGAGATTCTGAAAGTGAACAATGCAATTTGAGCTTCCGGTTTTCCTGTGTTTGTTTTTTCTCCGTGTTTAGCGAAGATTTCTTCTTTAACTTCTTTAGTTAAGTACATTTTAATATTATTTAAATGATTATTATGTAGATACGTTTTTCGTATGCGTGTGCAAAAGTATAAAATAATATTCAAAAACAAATTATTTTTCAAGGAAAGTTTTTGAGCAATTTAAACAAATCAAACAAAAGCATCAGTCATCAAATAATTAAAAAATTGTTAGTTTTTAGAAATTTACCATGTGTTTTGAATAGCTAACAACTATTTTTTAAATCAACACCATTAATTTTTTAGCATTTTTAGCAGCGGTATTTTTATTCTTACCAGTCGGTATTTTTGGAATAGCCCAAAAGTTTTGAATTCAA
>CALPKO020000017.1 GCA_943324165.2 Bdellovibrio sp. ZAP7
ATTGACCAATATAAGTTAGACCAAATGACGAGTTCACAAAACGGTACAATTATTACAATTCCCGTGGTAGTTCACGTTATCCATTCTGGTCAAGATGTTGGTGTAGCACCAAACATAACTGATGCTCAGGTACAATCGCAACTTACAGTAATGAACAATGATTTTAGGAGAATAGTTGGGACACCAGGATTTAATTCTAATGCAGTTGGAGCAGATACAGAAATTCAATTTGTCTTGGCTAAGCAAGATCCTTCTGGAAATCCAACAAATGGAATAGATAGAGTTAATTTTTGTCAAGCTTCATTCTCACGAGATGAAATAAACGCAACAGTAAAACCAACTACTATTTGGGACCCTACTCAATATTTAAATATGTGGTCTGTAAATTTCACAGATACAACACTTTTAGGATACGCTCAATTTCCTAACTCAAGCGGTTTGCAAGGATTGAATGCCTCTGGAGGATCGGCTAGTACTGATGGCGTTGTGGCTAATTATTCTACATTTGGATGTGCTGCTTACAATGATGGAACATTTATTTTAGTTGCTCCTTACAATCAAGGTAGAACAATGACGCATGAAGTAGGGCATTGGTTAGGATTACGTCATATATGGGGAGATGCTACTTGCGGTACTGACTATTGTGCTGATACGCCAATCCACCATACTTCTAACGGGGGTTGTCCAGTAGTTCAGAATTGTTCTAATAATGGAAATGAAATGGTTCAAAATTACATGGATTACACAAGTGATCTTTGTATGAATATTTTTACTGCAGATCAAAAAATAAGAATTAGAACGATTATTGACAATGCTGCAAGAAGAGCTTCGCTTAAAACTTCTACTAAAGATGCAGATATTCCTTTATTCGCAAATGATGCGGAAATTTTCGTAGAGCGCTCGTGTACAGGTGGTGTTAGCACAAGTTGCGCAGGTGGAAGTTCTAAGAAATTAACTATTTATAACAGAGGTACTGCAAGTTTAACGAGTGCAATAATCAATTATAGCTTAAACGGTGGAGCAAACCAAACCTACAACTGGCAAGGTGATTTAGGAATTAATAAATTCAACACATTTGAAGTGCCAATTAATGCAACTGCAGATGGATCAATTTCCGTAAGTATAGCTTCCGTTAATGGCTCAACAGACGAAAGAGTAACAAATGACACGGCAGATGGTGATTACAAAGTATCAACTCCAGCGCCAAATGTTGCCGCAACAGCTTTTACATTTAAATTACAGAGAGATACCAAAGGAAGTGAAACTACATGGAATATTAAAAATGATACTGGAACTATTTTATACAGTGGTGGACCATATACGAATGCAACTAATTTACCTCCAGTATTAACGTTGAACTGGACTTTACCAGCAGGAAATTGTTATACTTTTACTATTAATGATTCTGGAAGCAACGGTATTTGTTGTACAAATAATAGTGGATATTATCAAATTAAAAATGGTGCAAACATATTAGTAAATGGTGCTTCTTTTGGTACTTCAGAGAAAAAGGTATTTACAAACTATCCTTTAGCAACTGCTGTTTTCGAAGAATCAAATGAGATTTATGTTTATCCAAATCCGACAACAAATGTTTTGAATATAAAAGTTCCTTACACATTTGGATTGCCGAATAAATATGAAATTACAAATTCATTAGGGCAGGTTGTTGAAAACAAAAATATTATTTCGGAAGCTGATTTAACGCTATCTACGTCAACATTTAGCAACGGAGTTTATTTTGTAACTTTATTTAAAGACAGTGCAAAAAGAACAATGCGCTTTGTAAAAAACTAGTCCTTTTTTATTATAAATATAAAAATGCAATTATTATGAAAACTAATAATTGCATTTTTTTTATACTTGAAAATACAGTGGTTTAAAAAGCTTTTAAAACAGTTAGAATATCGTCGCCATATTTGTCTGATTTTAAATTTCCGAAGCCTTTTATTCTTCGCAATTCTGAAATGGAGGATGGCTTTTGAACCACAATATTGATCAGCTCGGAATTGTGACAAATCAAAAAATTGGAAACTTTAAGTTGATACGCTTTTTCGCTTCTCCATTGTTTCAAGTTTTTTAGAATTTCTAATTGTTCCAAATCTAAATCTGATTCTTGCAATTGCGACGCAACTTTTATTTCACTTTTTTGGACTGCTTTTTGTGGAATAACAGTTTCTTTTACCAAATTAATTTGGTGCTCTTTTTCTTCAAAATAAACCAAAACTGACCAATAATTGGGTTCTGCTTCGATAAAATGAGTAGATGATTTTTTAAAGTCAATTGTGTCTAAAAAACCATTCAATTGTTGTTGATCAAAATTTAAATATTCTGATTCGGGTCTGATGGAAAAAACTTTCACTTTCATGTTTTTAAAATTTTAAAATTAAAAAAGCAATTACTGTTTTTAAAAACTTTACGCATTCAAAAACAGCAATTGCATTTTAAAAAGTTCTAGTTTTTACCAAACATTTGGATTCCAGAAACAATCACTTCGGTGATGTAGCGCTTCTCTCCGTTTTTATCATCGTAACTTCTGTGGCTTAGTTTGCCTTCAATAGCTACTTCTTTGCCTTTAGTTACATACTTTTCGATAATTTCGGCCGTTTTTCCCCAAGCGGTAACTCGGTGCCATTCGGTTTGTTCTACTTTTTCGCCTTTTTCGTTCGTGTAACTTTCGTTGGTAGCAATAGAAAGGCTTGCTAATTTTTTTCCACCCTCAAGGGTTTTGATTTCTGGATCGTTTCCTACGTTTCCAATCAACTGTACTCTGTTTTTTAATGTGTTCATGGCATGTAAATTTAAATTGTTTATAAAAATGTTTTTGTTAACGCCGATTGTTTGATTTCGACATGGCAAAGATGCGGCGGCTTCCAAACTTTAGTCGGTAGAAAAGTATTTAATTTCGTTTGTAGTTGTTTGTAACCGTTTGTAATTGGAAATAATTTAATATATTTGTTTGATTTTAAATATTTTATGGACAAAAATAATATTTTAGAAAAACTTAAATATCCTAGTGGAATTTTTCAAAAACCAGCTATTATTTCTGATGAGTTGATCAACGGTTGGAAAAACACCATTCAAAATTTTCCATTTGAATTAGAAAAAACAATAGAAAAGTTGGGTTTTGAAGAATTAAACTGGACTTATAGACCAAACGGTTGGTCAATAAAACAAGTTATTCACCATTGTGCAGACAGTCATATGAATGCTTTTGTAAGATTCAAATTGGCATTAACAGAAGAACATCCCGCTATTAAACCATATGAAGAGGCAAAATGGGCGAATCTTCCTGATGGAAATTCAAACGACATTGCTAGTTCAATATTAATTTTGAAAGGAGTTCACCAGCGTTGGAATATAATTTTGAATAATTTGAATGAAAATGAATTCGAAAGAAGTTATTTTCACCCTGCTACTCAAAAAAATTATAGTTTGAAAGAAGTTTTGGGTATGTATGCCTGGCATTGCAATCACCATTTAGCGCATATCAATCAAGCTTTGAAGTTTGAAAATCAATTTTAATTCCTCTCAAAAATGAAAAACTGTTTAGAATGCAACGAAAAAATAATTGGTAGAGAAGACAAAAAATTTTGTAGCGATGGCTGTCGCAACGCCTATAACAACAAAATCAACAAAGACAGCAACAACTTTATGCGCAATGTCAACAACAAATTGCGTAAAAATTACCGCATTTTGTCAGATTTAAACACCGAAGGGAAAACAAAAACCACAAGAACGAAACTCATGAGCAAAGGTTTTGACTTTGAGTTTTTTACCAATATTTTACAAACCAAAACCGGCAACACTTATTTTTACGTCTACGACCAGGGCTATATGATTTTAGAAAATGATTATTATTTATTAGTAAAAAAAACATTTGAGTAAACCTTTTTTTAAACGTTAGCTACCGACCAAAACCAATCAAAATGAAAAAAAACTACTTTCCGCTAATTGCTTTTTTATTTATTAGTGGCATAATTTTTTGGATTTATTACAGCATGATGCCCAAAAATGCTGATGAACAAAATGTTGCGTTATCCCAATTTTCTACCCAAAGGGCTTTAGACCATGTAGCTATTTTGTCTAAATCTCCGCATTGTATAGGTTCAAAAAAACACGAAAATGTTGCTAATTACCTCGAAAATGAACTTCAAAAACTTGGGATTGAAACCAAAATTGAAGAAGGATTTACTTTAACCGAATGGGGTAATCTAACTAAATCGCAGAATATTTTAGGCAGAATAAAAGGCACAAATAATTCAAAAGCACTTTTGTTACTATCGCATTACGACAGTGCCCCACATTCTAAATCTAAAGGAGCAAGTGATGATGCCTCGGGAATTGCAACTATTCTCGAAGGTTTACGGGCTTTTTTGCACAACAAGACGCCGCATGAAAATGATATTATTGTGCTGTTTTCAGATGCCGAAGAATTAGGTTTAAACGGAGCAGCACTTTTTGTAACCCAAAACAAATGGGCGAATGAAGTTGGTTTAGTCCTCAATTTTGAAGCGCGAGGCACGAGCGGTCCTTCTTATATGTTGATGGAAGTAAACAAAGGAAATGCCGAAATGGTAGAAAGTTTTTCTGATGCCAAAGTGGATTTTGTAAATTCAAACTCTTTGATGTACAGTATTTATAAAATGTTGCCCAACGACACTGACTTGACCGTTTTTAGAGAACAAAAGCAAATTCAAGGATTTAATTTTGCATTCATTGACAATCATTTTAATTACCATACAGAGCAAGATGATTTGCAACATATGGACAAAAGTGCTTTGGCACACCAAGGCAGTTATTTGATGCCTTTGTTGAAATATTATTCAAATAAAGACTTGAAAAATACAAATTCTGACGAAGATAATATCTATTTTAATACTCCGTTTTGTTTTGTAAATTATCCATTTTCATGGATTTTTCCAATGCTCGGAATCGCATTTGTTTTGTTTTTGGGAATGTTGTTCGTCGGATTTGGGAAACGGATTTTAGACCTAAAAACGGTCGGAAACGGATTTTTGCTGTTTTTTATTAACCTTGTGACAATTGGTGCTTTTACGTTTTTTGCTTGGAAAATCATTTTGATGCTTTATCCTCAATACAACGACATTCTTCAGGGCTTTACATATAATGGGCATGCTTACATTTATGGTTTTATAGCTTTTACATTGTCGGTTTGTTTCTTTGTTTACAGAAAATTATCAACTGAAAATCAAAACATGAATTTTGTTGTTGCACCAATTTTCATTTGGATTTTGATTAATGCTGGCATTGCCATTTTCCTTAAAGGTGCAGGATTTTTTCTTGTTCCAATTTTAGCCAGTTTGATTGGTTTTGGCTATTTTACCATTACGCAAAAAACAAATAACGTTTTGAATTTGATTTTAACCATTCCAAGTTTAATCATTTTTGTTCCATTTATTACCACATTACCGATTGGATTAGGATTGAAATTGTTGTTTGCTAGCTCCATTTTAGTCGTTTTGGTTTTCGGATTGTTAATTCCAGTTTTTGGCACTTTTCAGAAAAAGGGAAATTGGTCGCTTTTATTTTTCATCCTCGCAATTGGCTTTTTTGTAAATGCACATGTCAACGCTGGTTACGAATTTGGCAAAGCAAAGCCAAACAGTTTAGTTTATTATTTTGATGCGGATACAAAAAAAACTTTTTGGACAACTTACGATAAAAACCTAGATACTTGGACAAAACAATATTTAGGAGAAAACCCGCAAGTCGCAAATGATTTGAACAGTTTGCCCATGTTTAGCAAGTATGATTCAAAATTCACATTCAAAAAAACAGCTGAAGTTCAAAACATTGCAAAACCCAAAATTACCTTTTTGATAGATTCGATAAGTGGTAATTTTCGAATGTTGAAAATAAAAATTGCTCCAAATCGAAAAGTAAATCGTTACGATATTTTTGCTAATCAAAAAATGGAGATTTATAATTTAACAGCAAATGGAACAAAAAACATCAATCAAAAAACGAGCAAATTAATTAGAGAAAACCAAAGAATTTTGAGTTATTACGTGGTAGATAATTTACCTTTAGAATTATCGTTTAGCATTCCAAAAGCAACATTTTTTGACATGAAATTGATAGAATCTTCTTTTGATTTGCTAGAGCAAAAACAGTTCAATGTTGCAAAAAGGCAAAACTGGATGATGCCAACGCCTTTTGTTTTAAATGACGCGGTATTGCTTAAAATGAATATTAATCAACAATTATAAAGCAAACTTTGTGGAATAAATACAAAAAAAAATCTGTTGTTTTCACAACAGATTTTTAGTTTTTAAGCATTATGTTGCAAGAAATTTAACGTCCTAATCGCATCATTCCACCGTGACCTCCGCCACCGCCCTGCGATTTATACATTTCTCTCATTTCTTCCATCTTTTTGGTTACAATATCATCATATTCGGTTTGGGTGACTACTTTGCCGTTTGTTGGTGCTTTGATTTCTTGCCTGTCTTTGTTGTTCATTACCACTTTCGAACATAAAATGGTGGTTTTGCCATTATTGACTTCTAATATCAAACCTGGCAAACCCCAATAGTTTTCAGGACCTTGATTGATTGGGATTTCTGGCGTGTACCATGCTGTAATCGTCACTTCTTTTGGCAATTCCATATTGTCCATAAAGTTAGTCGATTTTTCTTTTTCGTCTTTTTTATCTTTATTTTCGTCTTGGTTTTTTCGTCTAAAATTTCTAAAATCAGACTTGCTAACCGCTTGTTGTGCCGTTGCTTTGTAACAAGTATAATTACCGATTTTTTTAGTTTCCGTTTCCATTTTCCATTTTAGTTTCGCCAAGGTGTCTTTTACTAGAAACTCTTTTCCCATCATTTCTTTGTCTACACAAAAAGTTCTTTCTTTTACATTTTTGTACAATTTTCCGCCGCCACCAGCAAAACTGGCCATCATTCTCATACCGCCACCGCCTTGGGTTCCTGGCGCGTCTAATTTCTCTTGTTCTTCATAAATGGATGCGGTTTTGTCAAAATAAAGATTAAAAGTTTTTTCAGAAAATTTCTTCATTCTTTCTTCAATCATTTTTTGCATTTCGGGCGTAATTTCTTTGTTATCGCCCATTTTAAAATCAGCCGTGCTGGTTTTGGATTCATAAACCACTAAACCTTGAAAATCTTGTGCTTGAAGATCTAAAAAAGATACAATCGCTAAAGAAAGTAATATGATAAATTTGTTCATTAGAATAATATTTGGTTTTACAAGAACAAATATGAATAATTCATTTTGAATTAAATACAAAATTTATGTTAAAAATAATTTTTGGCTTCCACAAAGAGTAAAAGGAAAGTCGTACATTTACTTTTATGAAATCGGCCATCCTACTTTTATTTTTAATTTCATTCAACACCTCATTTTCTCAAGAAAAGAAGGTGCTTTTAAATGAGCTTTCAAGTGAAAAAATAGACGCAAACCAAGTGATTGGCGTTGACAAATTTGGATTTTTATACTATACAAATGACAATGTTTTCACTAAAAGAAAAGCGACAAAAACTTTTGAATATAAAAACTTATCATTAGGTAAAATCGAAAAAATAGACATTCAAAATCCGTTAAAAATTATTTTATTTTACAAAGATTTCAATACCATAATAACGTTAGACAGTCAATTGAATGAAATTCAGAAAGTAAATTTCGCCAATAATGATAAGCAAATTGTGGCAGAAGCAACCGGAATGGCCTCGCAAAATCGGTTTTGGATTTTTAATAATTTGACGCAAAAAATCGGATTATACGATTATCTGAACAACGAATTTGTTGAGATAACGCAAGCTTTTCAAGGAAATCTCAAACATTATCAAACTACTTTTAATGATTTTCAATGGATTGATGAACAACTAAATTGGTTTGAATGTTCTGTTTTTGGAAAGATTACGAAATTAGGTAAAGTGCCAGATTTTGATAAAATGCAAATAATAGGTCAAAACTATTTGTTGTTTTTGAAGGAAAACAACTTGTTTTTAAAGGATTTGAAAACGCAAGAAACCCAAATAATAAAAAAAGGCGACAAAACAATCGAAAGTTTTTTCTACAACGAAGAAAATTTAGTTATTTTTACCAACCAACAAATTACAATCTATAAAATCATTTTACCATAATGCACGTAGCAATAGCAGGAAACATTGGCGCAGGAAAAACCACTTTAACGCAACTTTTGGCAAAACATTTCAAATGGGAGCCGCATTTTGAAGACGTTGTTGACAATCCTTACCTCGACGATTTTTATCATCAAATGGAAAGATGGAGTTTTAATTTACAAATCTATTTTTTGAACAGTCGTTTTCGCCAGGTTTTACAGATTCGCGAAAGCGGAAAAAAAATCATTCAAGACCGAACGATTTATGAAGATGCACATATTTTTGCACCCAATCTTCATGCGATGGGATTGATGACGAACAGGGATTTTCAGAATTATACTTCGCTATTTGAATTGATGGAAAGTTTGGTAAAAGCACCAGATTTGCTGATTTACCTCCGTAGTTCCATTCCAAATTTGGTGGGGCAAATCCACAAACGTGGTCGCGATTATGAAAATTCGATTTCAATTGAATATTTGAGCCGCTTAAACGAAAGATACGAAGCTTGGATTCAAACTTACAACAAAGGAAAATTGTTGATTATCGATGTCGACAACATTGATTTTGTGAACAACCCTGAAGATTTAGGTACTATTTTAAACCGAATTGACGCAGAAATTAACGGTTTGTTTTAATTGCTGCATTTACCCATAAAAAAAGCGTTTTGAAATTAATCAAAACGCTTTTTTAAGTCATTCTAGGTAACAAAAATAATCTATATATTTTAGTCTTCAAGAACTGCAACTTGTGCAGCAACTTTACCTTTTCTTCCTTCTTCTTCTTCGTAACTTACTCGGTCACCTTCTCTTAACTCTTCAGCTCTGATGCCTGAAGCGTGAACGAAAATGTCTTTTCCTGTTTCTTCGTCTGTAATGAATCCGTAACCTTTAGATTCATTGAAAAATTTTACTGTACCTGTGCGCATTGTAATTGTAATAAAAATTTATAATGTTGCAAATGTAATCTTTAATACAATACAAAATTTATTTTGTTAAAATATTTTTAAAATTTGTTGGTTTACAGATGGTTTGGTATAAAATGCTATTTTAAACTCAACTTAATATTCAACTCTTCCAATTGTTTTTCGTCGATGATAGCAGGTGCATCAATCATCACATCACGACCTGAATTGTTTTTAGGAAAAGCAATAAAATCCCGGATGGTTTCTTGACCACCAAGAATGGCTACTAATCTGTCTAGTCCAAAAGCTAATCCGCCATGAGGTGGTGCACCAAATTGAAAAGCATCCATCAAAAATCCGAATTGGTTTCGGGCATCTTCTTCGGTAAATCCTAGGTATTTAAACATTAAAGCTTGTGTGGCTTTGTCGTGAATTCTAATTGAACCTCCGCCAATTTCATTTCCATTCAAAACCATATCGTAAGCATTGGCGCGCACTGCTTTCGGGTTGGTTTCTAACAATGCCATGTCTTCTGGTTTTGGCGAGGTAAACGGATGGTGCATGGCATGGTAACGCCCACTTTCTTCATCAAATTCTAACAACGGAAAATCTACCACCCAAAGTGGCGCAAATTCAGCTGGATTTCTCAATCCTAATCGTGTTGCCAACTCCATTCTTAAAGCAGAAAGTTGTGTTCTTGTTTTATCGGCTGGACCAGAAAGAATCAACATTAAGTCACCTGGTTTAGCGTTCATTTTTTCTGCCCAAGTTTTTAAAACTGCTTCGTCAAAAAATTTATCAACTGATGATTTTAGCGTTCCATCGTCATTGTATCTTACATAAATTAAACCCGATGCTCCAACTTGTGGGCGTTTTATCCAATCTGTTAGCTCGTCTAATTGTTTTCTGGTGTAATTTGCGCAACCTTCTACATTTATTCCTAGCACTAATTCGGCAGCATCGAAAATCGGAAAACCTTTAGGCTCAAAATTTCCCCCGTCGGGGGTTAGGGGGCAAAACTTCATATCAAAACGAATGTCTGGCTTGTCGTTTCCGTAGGTTTTCATGGCATAATCGTAGGTAATTCTCGGGAATTTTTCTACTTCGATGCCTTTGATTTCCTTCAGTAAATGGCGTGTAAGTCCTTCAAAAACATTCAGGATGTCTTCTTGTTCTACAAATGCCATTTCGCAATCGATTTGTGTAAATTCTGGTTGGCGATCGGCACGCAAATCTTCATCGCGGAAACACTTTACAATTTGAAAATATTTGTCCATTCCACCCACCATCAACAATTGTTTAAAAGTTTGTGGCGACTGTGGCAAAGCATAGAATTGTCCTGGGTTCATGCGGCTCGGCACCACAAAATCTCTTGCACCTTCGGGTGTTGATTTGATTAAATAAGGCGTTTCTACTTCGCAAAAATCTAAATCCGATAAATATTTTCGCACTTCCATTGCCACTTTGTGACGAAAAAGCAAGCTGTTTTTTACTGGATTTCTACGAATGTCGAGGTAACGGTATTTCATTCTGATGTCTTCGCCGCCATCGGTTTCGTCTTCGATGGTAAACGGAGGCGTAAGCGAAGCATTTAGAATCGTCATTTCTGTAACTAATATTTCTATTTCGCCTGTTGGGATATTTGGATTTTTTGATTCTCTTTCGATAACCGTTCCTTTTACTTGAATTACAAATTCTCTTCCGAGGGTTTTGGCTAATTCAAAAACGGTTTTGTCGGAACGGCTTTCGTCGAATAGCAATTGTGTAATGCCGTAGCGATCGCGTAAATCTACCCAATTCATAAATCCTTTGTCGCGTGATTTTTGAACCCAACCGGCTAGCGTAACTTCTTTATTGATATGCGTGGCGTTAAGTTCGCCACAAGAATGACTTCTGTACATTTTAAAAATATTTTTGCAAAAATAGTTTAAATTGTGTGAAAATAAAGTGTTTTTTAGCAGAATAGAAAAGCTG
>CALPKO020000018.1 GCA_943324165.2 Bdellovibrio sp. ZAP7
AACAGGAAAACTATTGCTTGAAAAAACCAAATTATCCAAGGAGATTGATTTTTCATTTTTAAATACAGGTATGTATTTTATTCAATTTACTAATATTCAGCAACAATCTGTTTGCATTAAAATTATTAAAAAATAAAATCATGAAAAATTCAATACTTGCATTTCTTACTGTTTTCTTATTTTTTAGTAATACTATAACTTTTGCAAAAATAAAACTACCGAGTATAATTGCATCAAATATGGTGCTGCAGCGAAATACAACTGTGAAAATTTGGGGCTGGGCAACTCCTGGAGAAAAAATAAGTTTTGAGGCCAGTTGGATTTCAGAGAAATTAAAAATTACAACTTCTGAGAATGGCCGTTGGGAAATTGCAATAAAAACCACTTTAAGCAAGGAGCAACAATCTATTCAACTAAAAAGTAATCAATCAAACATCAATTTAGATAATATTTTATTTGGAGAAGTTTGGATTTGTTCTGGTCAATCCAATATGAGAATGCCTTTAAAAGGATATACTGGACAACCTACATTTGACGGGAATTTGTCTGTTGCAACTTCAAAAAACTATAATTTACGATTATTTTCTATTTCTGAAAACGGTTCGCCAACTCCATTAGATTCTGTAAGTAATTATAAAAAATGGGAAATAGCGGCTCCAGCAACTTCAAAAGATTTTAGTGCCGTTGCCTATTTTTATGGAAAACAATTGCAAGCCATTTTAGATGTTCCTGTTGGTTTAATAATGACGTCTTGGGGCGGGACACGCATTCAACCTTGGATTAGCAAAGAAGCTGTTACTCCATTTTTAGACGCAAATAAAGTAAAAAAAGACACCACCGAAAAGTACAAAAGAATTCCCTCAGCGATTTTTAACGCGATGATAAATCCGATAACTTCTTATACAATTAAAGGGGCAATTTGGTACCAAGGGGAAACAAATCGAGACGAACCAAAATTGTATCAAAAGTTGTTACCCGAAATGGTAAAAGATTGGCGCAATCAATGGAACATTGGCGATTTTCCGTTTTATTATGTTCAAATCGCACCAAATAAATACATCGATAAAAGCAATTCGCAATACCTTCGAGAAGCGCAAATTAAAGCATTAGACTTCATTTCAAATTCGGGAATGGCAGTGCTCTCTGATATTGGTTCAGACGCAACAATTCATCCTCCAAGAAAAAAAGAAGTCGCTGAACGTTTATTATTCCTTGCTTTGAACAAAACATACGGAATGAAAGACGTTGATTGTGCAGGTCCTATATTTAAATCAATGACCGAGAAAGAAGGTGCTTTGTTTTTGAGTTTCGATGCTGCAGAAACTGGGATTTATTCAACAGAAAGAGATATTACTGGTTTTGAAATAGCAGGTGAAGACAAAATATTTTATCCTGCAAAAGCAGAAATTGTTGGTCACAAACAAGTAAAAGTTTCGAGCATGGATGTTAAAACGCCAGTAGCGGTTCGCTATGGATGGACCAATTGGTTTGTAGGTACTTTGTATGATAATAATATGCTACCAGCTTCCTCTTTTAGAACAGATGATTGGGAATAAAAAAACTAATATTCACAAAATAATGAGTGAAAATTGATGGAATATATTATTATTTGAGTCTATTATTTTGATTTACTATTATTTAATCTTAACAATAATTGGATTATTGATTTTTGTGGCATATTGATCTAAATAGTTTTCCCAAGCTTCTTTAGTTGTAAACTCCCCTTGCTTTTTCCAACCAAAACCTGTGTAATAAACCACTTTGTTGTCTGTTACGTTAAGGTTAACATATAAATTACATAAATCTTTTTTTGCAACTACGTATTTTTCAAAACTGATAGCGGCATTTTTAGGAAATACAATTCCGGTACCTAATTCAGAATCATCAATTGGCTGCCAATAATCAATCCAACCTGCTTTAAGATTTCCTTCTGTTTTTCCGTCGTTATTGTGCAATGTGATTCCTGTTGAAATAGAATTGGTTCCTGAAACTTCAATCTCAAATCTAGATAGAAAACTACCATAATCCAAGCTGATGTGTTTTGATTCTGTGATTTTATTGCCAGCTGCATCCCAATCGGCATAATTTAAAACAAAACTAGTTCTGATAGGTCCAGTGGTAATCGTTTTCCAAGAGACGAAGTTCTTAGAATAATAATAGATAGTGTCTATTTTAACTGCTATACCACCAATTCCGCGACTATCACCAACGTGAAAATTGTCTAAACCTTCGCCCGTATCTTTGTGATAAGTGCCCGTTCCAGTCGTATATTTTTCGTACCATTTATTTAAAATAGGGTATTCCACTCGTTTCAACCAAGCGTCAATTCCACTTGTTAATGTTCCGCCTTTCACTTTGTCTTCTGCCATTTTTTGTGCTACAGGACCATACGTTCTAAAAGCAACTTTATTGTTTTCCCAAGCATAATCGTCCGTTCTTTCTGGAACAAATCTTGAATAACAAAACACAATTGGTTCTTTAGTTTTCGTATCATTGTTTAGAACAAGCTCGTATTTTTTAGAGGAGGAGGCTTTGATTTTAGGTTGAAATAAAAACACATCTGAAACCCCATCTCCATTTTCGTCCACACATTGAGAAACAAAAAAAGTGGTAGTTCCAACCTCTCTAATACCATACTTTTCTAATTCATCAGAAGATTTTAATCCTAACGCTTTTTTAGATAATTCAATAGTTTCAAATGCCCTATCAATCTTTAATGGATTAGAAATAGTGATAATCTTTGCCTTTTGAGCATACGAAAATAAGGTGCTAGTAAGTAATAAAAATACTATTCCATTAGTGATTTTCATATTAATTTTCATTTGAAGGTTTTCCAATTGTAGCTAAAATTCCACCGTCAACATAAAGAATATGTCCATTTACGAAATCACTCGCTTTAGAGGAAAGAAAAATCGCTGCACCCGATAAATCATCTGGATTTCCCCATTTGGCTGCCGGTGTTCTGTTGATAATGAATTCATTAAACGGATGACCATCAACTCGAATAGGCGCTGTTTGTGTTGTAGCAAAATAGCCAGGACCAATTCCGTTGACTTGTACATTGTGTTTTGCCCATTCTGTAGCCATATTTTTTGTCAGCATTTTCAGTCCTCCTTTTGCAGCAGCATAAGCCCCTACTCCATTTCTACCCAATTCACTCATCATTGAACATATGTTGATTATTTTTCCTTGATGCCTTGCAATCATTCCCTTTACAACGTGTTTGGAAACGATAAAAGGACTTACTAAATCAATATCAACGACTTCTTTAAAATCAGAGACTTCCATTTCTAATAAAGGAATGCGTTTGATAATTCCTGCATTGTTAATTAAAATATCGATTGGCCCTACTTCACTTTCAATTTTACGAATAGCTTCAATTACTTCGCTTTCGATGGCAACATTAAATTTATAGCCAAAAGCTTTGATACCTTCTTTTTTAAATTCCATCACAGCTTCATCGATTTTAGGTTGTGACGAATTTCCGTTTATTATAATTGTTGCGCCAGAATGTCCTAAACCTTTGGCCATTGCCATTCCAAGTCCATGTGTACTGCCAGTTACAAGCGCAATTTTTCCTTTTATATCAAATAATGAACTTCCCATAGTTATCTTAAATCAGTTATTTTACAAACATCCATATCGCCGTAATCAAGGTTTTCTCCTGCCATTCCCCAAATAAAAGTGTAATTTGAAGTTCCCGCACCAGAATGAATTGACCATGGTGGAGAAATGACCGCTTGGTGATTGTTCATCCATATGTGTCGTGTTTCTTGAGGTTGACCCATAAAATGACATACTGCTTGATTTTCTGGAATATCTAAATAGAAATACACTTCCATTCTTCTATCGTGAACGTGCGCTGGCATTGTATTCCAAACACTTCCTGTTTTTAATTCTGTCATTCCCATTTGTAATTGACATGTAGTTACAATTCCACCAATAATCATTTGGCTAACTGTACGGTGATTTGCGGTTTCCATTGAACCCAATTGTAGTTTATTTGCTTCAGCAAGTCCTACTTTTTGATTTGGGTAATTGTTATGTGCAGGAGCAGAATTCAAATAAAATTTAGCTGGATTAGAAATATCATCACTTTTGAAAACAACTTCTTTATTACCACTTCCAATATATAAGGCATCTTTGAAACCCAATTCATAAATTACTCCATCAGCAATTACAGTACCAGCTCCACCAACATTGATGATACCTAATTCTCTTCTTTCAAGAAAATAGCTAGATTTTAAAGGATCGATGGTTTCTAGCGTTAATGGTGCTAACGGCACTGCAGAACCCGCAATATACCTGTCGTAATGAGAATAAGTAAGATTCACTTTACCGATTTCCATCAGGTTGTCAATTAGAAATTCGGATCTTAATTGTTCGGTATTATATTCTTTCACGGCTTGCGGACTTGAAGCATATCTTGTTTCGTAGGATGAGGACATTTTGAATCTGTTATTTTATTGATTAAGGTATTTAAGGCAAATAAATTGGTGATAAAAAAACAGTGACTATAATTTTAGTAATCACTGTTTTTTTTTAATTCTTAGTAACTTGGATTTTGGTCGATCTTAATAAACGAATTTGTATCAATTTCATACTGAGGAATTGGCAATAAAAAACGATCTGGATTCGTGTTTTCCTGAAGTTCTGCCAAAGTGATTGGTAAAACACTGAATCCTGCATAAACCGTCGGATATAAAGCAGAAAAATGAGCATCCATAACTCCTTCAGCTTGATTTTCAGCATTTTGGAAAGTCTTATTGAACCTCAGCAAATCAAACCAACGTTGGTTTTCAAAAGCAAATTCTAATTTTCTCTCAAGTGACAATACCTTCTCGAATTTATCTTGAGTGTTCACATCTGTAGCAGTTAGTGCTGCTAATCCTGCACGTTGATGAACCAGATTAATTAGTGTCAAACTTGATGGTATGTTGCCATCAGCCTCAGCCTTCATTAAAAGTACATCCGCATACCTGATTACCGGAACATCATTTTCAGAATCAAAAGCTAACACAGTTGGAGAAATGTATTTATTTGGATACACTGAAGTATAAAAACTAAGCGTAGTATTGTTAGCAACTGTAACACTATTTGCAATTCTAACTGATGTTATTGCTTGAGTTACTGGGTCGACTATTAGTTCTTTCACTTTATTAGCGCTACCAATTATTCCTAATCCACTAATAAATTGACCTACTTTAATATTTTCATAACTTTCAAGCACTAAATTCTTTGTGTTTGTGGCAGTCTCAATTGTTTTTCTTGGAAATGAAGCAAATTCACCAATATTAACTGCTCGCCTTTTATCAATAACTGTAGCAGAGGTAGCAAATTGGTTTAGTAATTCAGAGGTAGGTGTATTATATCCTTTACCATCTCCATTTATCACGGCATTTCCGCTATTAGTGGGAGCGAATAAGTTAGATAATTGATTTCCCATTCCTAATCCTCCACCTTTAAATCGAATAGCAAATAAAATTTCGGAATTCATTTCATTGTTCACAGAGAAAACACTTTCATAAGTAGATTGCAAACTGTATCCTCCCGAACTAATTATGTTATCAAGTAAGGTTGCAGCTTCTGTTTTTCTATTTAATGTTAAATATACTTTTGCTAATAATGCCTCTGCTGCCCATTTGTTAGCGTGTCCAAGCTCTGAAGAATCAGCGACAAATGCTGTCGATGTCCCATTTGCAATAGCATTTAACAAGTCAGCTTCTATTAATTTGTAAATTGCATCAATGGAAGAACGATTAATGGTTTTAGCTTGCTCAGCTGTAATTGGTTCGTCAATTAAAAAAACACCTCCATACAAACGCACTAAATTAAAATAGTGATGTGCACGAATAAAAGAAGCTTCTGCTGCGATACTTTTGCATTGAGCAGGAGTAACATCAATTGTTACTGGCACATATTCTATTGCACCAGTTATTGCATTATAATTGGCACCAGCGGCATTTAATACTGTATTTGTATTTTTAATATTGTTATAAGATTTTAACCAATACTTATACAAACCTTGATGAGTTGTAGGTGGATAAAACTGATCTAAAAAAGCCAAATCAATATTGGGAGTTGAAGTACTAGTTCCGCCATCCATAACAGTATTATCACTACGAAGCTCGGTCAATGACCATTCTTCTGTTAAAGGATCTTGCATGCCCTTATAGCAAGCGGTTAACCCAGATTGTAATTCTGTATAATTTGTATAATAATTTTCTGCAATAATATTCGATTCAGAATTCAAATCGATAATATCGGAACAACTATAAGCTGCTACTAAAAATAATAAGCTTAAATATTTTATTGAATTTTTCATTGTAAGTACTTTTTAAATTAGAAATTAACATCAATACCAAAAACAAAAGTCCTTGGAATTGGAAATGATCCTCTTTGATATCCTGCAATTAAAGCGGACCCATATGGCCCAGATGTAGATCTACCTTCAGGATTTATACCTCTATATCCATTAGCTGAATGAAAATATAAATTTTGGGCTGAAGTGTATAATCTTAAAGAACTTAACCCTATTTTTTTAGACCATTTAGAGGGTAAATTGTATCCTAAATTCACTTCTCTTAAAGCAAAATAAGAAGCATCTTCCACCACATAATCTGTTAACATCCAGTTGAAACCCAATTGTTCATATGGTGTTTTTCCGTCACCTGGATTTTGTGGACTAATCCAACGATTGGAATTGTAACTAGTATTTCTTGACCTAGACTCTGTATAGTTGGGATCGCCATTAATCAATTCACCACCCTGTACACCTTGCCATGAAAAGCTTAAATCGAAATTATTAAAACTAAAATTATTGGTAATACCCCAAGTAAAATCAGGATATGGATCACCAATAATAGTTCTATCATTGGTATCTAAAACACCGTCACCGTTCACGTCAACTAATTTAAGTCCCCCCTGTTTTAGAGCCGAAGGTAATTCGGATGTTAATCCAGAAGCAGCGATTTGTTCATTTGAAATCCATATACCATCGGTTTTATATCCAAAAAATTGAACTAAAGGTCCACCTACAACACTTTTATAAATTTCGTTTCTTTCCCCATAATTTAGAAGATATGCTTCGTTTCCTAGCTCAACAATTTTGTTTTCAGTGTGAGCAATATTTGCAGAGGTAGACCATTTGAAGTTAGTACTTTTTAAATTGGTGGAATTCAATTCCACTTCAAAACCTCTATTTCTTAAACTTCCAATATTATTCCAAGAAAGTGGTACTCCCGAAAAAGCCATTGTAGCTTGTTGTAAAAGTAATTTATCAGTGATTGAATTATAAATATCTAAAGTTAGATTAATTCTGTTATTCAACACAGATAAGTCCAATCCATAATTAGTTTGATAGGTACTTTCCCACGTTATATTCTCATTTGCATTTATTGTTGCATTTCCTACTTGACCACCAGTTTGAATTCCAGTGCCAGGTCCAAAAGAGTAGTTTGATGCAGATAATAAATTTTGAAAACCATAATTTAAGATTCTATTGTTTCCTGAAACCCCATAACTTGTTCTAAAGTTCAATTTGTTAAGCCAATCGACACTACTTAAGAATGGTTCTTTGTTAGCTGCCCAACCAATAGAGGCTGCAGGGAAACTACCCCATTTTCTTCCATTTGCAAAATAAGAACTACCGTCAGTTCTATAACTAACAGAAAATAAGTACTTACCTTTAAATGCATAATTTAACCTTCCTAAATAAGAAAGTAAACCAATTTGACTTCTAGATCCAAAAGTGCCAGATTTATCTATAAAAAGGGCATTGTTTAAAGTGTTAAATTCGTTATTAGCGTAATCTAAACCGGTAGTTTGAGTTGCAGTAATCTTAGTACTTTGAGCAGTGTAACCGGCCAAAACATCAAAAGAGTGTTCTCCAAAATCTTTTTTATAATTTAAAGTATTTTCGGTTAATAGGTCAATATAGGAATTATCATTGTAAATTCCTTTATTAACTATTCCATCACCGTCCGCATTTCTATCAGTCCAATCCAACTTTGTGTCATATCTCATAAATACCGTATTCATAGTTTTGAAATCTAACCCAGGAAATAAATTCACATTTAATGTGGCACCACTTTGCAATCCATAGGATTTTGCATTAATATCATGACTTAATAAAGAAGCCATTGGGTTATTTTGCGCTGAATTTGAAGGATTGCCATTAGCAACAGTAACAGAAGTACCATCAGGCATTAGTAAAGGACTTCCATCTGGATATGTTGGATTATAGGTTAATCCTATAAAATGTCTTGGATGTGCGTAATCTCCAGGTTTGATATTTGCCCATTGCGCATTTTGATTCACAAATGCGGCTGTTAATGTATTGTGTCTATAAGGTAACCAGGTTGGATATCTCCAAAAATTAGTTAAATTTTCAGATGGTGACTCTTTTGCCGAGTAAGAGGGATTCAGGTTAACATTTAACTTTACTCTTTTAGTTAATTCAATATCAAATTTTGTTCTAAGATTCAATTTTTGGAAGTCACTTTTTAGCATAATCCCTTGATCTCCTTGATAACCTGCGGAGATAAAATATTTCATTGATTTAGTACCACCAGAAGCACCAAATTGAATGTTTTTGAACTCTCCATTTCGTAATACTTCTGCTTGATAATCGTAACCCTTTCCACCCAACATTGTATTTTCAACAATATAAGCCGCAATCAAATTATTTGGAGTTCCGCCTTGATAAATTAAATTTAAAGCATTTCCTCCTTCAGCGATAATAGCCGGATCAGTAATTCTTATCGCTCTTTCTCTGTATAACATTTCAGTATATTGAGAAGTTGTCATTAAATCATACTTTTTATAGGCATTTTTAAAACCCGTACTATACTTAAAAGAAAATTTAGCCTTATCTGTTTTACCACTTTTAGTTGTAATCAAGATCACCCCACTTGCACCTCTTGATCCATAAATTGCGGCAGAAGCTGCATCTTTCAAAACTTCAACTGAGGCAACATCGGCCATATTCAAAGTTGCTAATCCATCTGGGATGGGCTGACCGTCAACAACTACTAAAGGACTTGCTCCTGCATTAATTGAACTAATTCCACGAACTGAAATTTGAGCATCGGCACCTGCTTCAGAAGAAATATTTTGAACTTGCACTCCAGCAATTTTTCCTTGCAATGCCTGATCAAGTCTTGAAACTGCTATTTCATCTAATTTTTCATTTTTATATTTGGATATAGACCCTGTGACATTCGATCTTTTTTGCGTTCCATATCCAATAACAACCACTTCATCAAGTTCATTTTTAGCTTCTAAAAGTGTTATATTTATCTCCTTGTTTTTGCCTACAACAACTATTTGAGGTGCAAATCCTAAATAAGAAAATCGTAAAATTGACTTTGTATTTTTGACTTCAATAGCGTATTTTCCATCTAAATCTGTTGCAACATTGTTTTCTTCAAATGTAACGGTTACGCCGGGAATCGGAAGGCCTTTGTTATCAACAACAAGACCTGATATTTTTTTTAGTTCAGTTTGGCTGTAGATAATTGAGGTGAAAATTAATAAAAACAGTACTAATGGTTTTTTCATAATTTGATGGAATTAATTTGGTTTTTGGTTGATTATATTCTTTTATAAATTTCTTTGCATTAAAACAGATTTGTTAATTGCAAAGTGTAAAAATATTGTTAATTAAAATTGTTGAAATCCGTTATTGGTATAAAAATTGTACAAAAGCTATTTAAAAATTATACTTTAATTATTTAAATCAAAATTAAAGTTAGTAGTTAAGTTCATAATAGTTTAAGTACTAATGAATTATTACAATTAAAATCAGGAAATCAATTTCTAAATGCAAACTTAACTTTTAAAACAAATAAAGTACTCTTTCGAGTACTTTATTTGTTATTCACTAAAAATCTAAATCTAAATTAGGGGTATCAGCGAAGTATTAATAAGCGAGTGTCTACCTCTATTTACTTATATTACTCCTCAACTTTATCCTTTTTCTTTTTCACATTACTTCCATGTCTTCCACTTCCGTCAGCATTGTCTAAAATGCCTTTTTCTGGACTTAATGTTTTTAAAGCTGTTTGCAAACGAGAGTGTGCTGCACTGGCGTCTTTGTTATCGGCATAATTTGCAACTAATTTTTCTTCAAATGGTGCATTGCTCATGTCAAAAAGTTCTCCTTCTCTATTTAGTTTCCAATTGGCTTCACGAACATACCATTTGTTTCCTAATTCAATAAAAATCCATTCTCTCGGATTTCCTTTTTTCCCCATTAATTGAGGCAAGAAACTGCGACCATCTATTACATTCTTTGTCGGTAATTTTGCTCCAGCCAAATCGGCAAACGTCGGTAAGATATCACTTGAGTCGATCAATAAGTCATTTACTTTTCCTGCTGCAATGACTCCTGGCCAATTGGCAATAGTT
The DNA here is from genome assembly GCA_943324165.2 of Bdellovibrio sp. ZAP7. Taxonomy (GTDB): domain Bacteria; phylum Bacteroidota; class Bacteroidia; order Flavobacteriales; family Flavobacteriaceae; genus Flavobacterium. Next base: position 10,411 of record CALPKO020000018.1, read on the forward strand.
GGCACTAAACTTCCGCATTCTAACATAGATCCTTTTTTACCCGAAAGGGCTTTTCCAGAAATTGAACCTCTTTCCGCATACTGACTAGCAGTCCCATTATCTCCCATAAAAACGATTAGGGTATTTTCTCGTAATTTTAAATCGTCAAGTGTACTCAATAGTTTTCCAACTAACTTATCCATATAGGCAATATTGTCGGCATAAAAATCACTGCCTGGCTTACTATCAGGTGTCCGTTGAATTAGCGCATGAACATTTACCATAGAATAATACAAAAAGAAGGGCTTTTCCTTGTTTGTTGTAATAAAATCAACCAAATGCTGGTGCATTAAATCAGGCATATAGGTGGATGCATCTAATTTTTTATCTAC
>CALPKO020000019.1 GCA_943324165.2 Bdellovibrio sp. ZAP7
AAGATGTGTATTTGACTCCTACAGACAATGGAATTAACTTTACTGGAACAGACATTGTTTTGCTCGATGGTCAGATTAAATTTAGATCAAACAGTGACTATGCAAAAGCTTGGGGTGGAGCAACTTTCCCATCAGGTACTGCTTCTTCTGCTCCAGATGCTGCTAACATTGCTGTAACTGCTGGCACCTACAATGTAACTTTCAACAGAGTAACGGGAGATTTCAGTTTTGTACCTTCTGTAGCATCAGTTAACCAATTTGGTAAAGATGCAGTTAATGTTTATCCAAACCCATCCAACAGTGTTTGGAACTTTACTTCAAAAAACAATTCAATTGAAACGGTAACTATTGCAGACATTTCTGGAAAAACTATTTATAGCAAAAATGTAAACGCTGTAGATTTTGCTGTAAATGCAGCTTCGTTTTCAAACGGAATCTATTTTGCAACTGTTAAATCAGGACAAAATACAGCCACTTACAAATTGGTTAAAAACTAATTTAAATTGGCTTAAATGTAAAGGCTGTCCGAAAGGGCAGCCTTTTTTTGTTGGTTTTATCTCATACCAATTATAGCATTTAAATAATTCAACTTCTAAGACTTATATGTTCAATTTAGTTATAAATTATAGCAATTTTTTATGAGTGTTTTTTTGCGCAGAGTAAAAAACAATTTAAATTGGTTTTAAAAGTGTTAAGCACCTTTCTGTTGAAAACATTATTGTTGAAATTTCAAGTGTTTTAAGGTAGAATATTTTTTTGTTCGAATTTATATCCTTTATATCCGAGACGCACATCTTCATGCGTTTACTAGTAAATTAAGATTATTTTTACTTTTAGTACAAGCAATATTAAACAGAAGAATCAAAAACTATTTTGAAGTGGCAATTGAGAAATTCAGTTTCAAATCGGAGCCAATTTGCAAAACATCAACCAAGTCTTGTACTTGCAAATCTTTTGGAATTCGCACAATCACCGTCTTGTCGTTTCTTTCGGTTGTTATCGCTTGAATTTCTTCTTTTAAAGCTGAAAAAGCAACTTCTTTTTTGTCTAGAAAATATTTTTTATCTTCCGTAACCGACAAACTGATGTGGTTTTTATTGGTAGTTTCGTTGGTCTGTGCTTTCGGAAGCATCAGCTTTATCACATTCGGATTCGCCAATGTAGATATAATCAAAAAGAACAACAGCAAAAAAAACATGATGTCGCTCAACGATGCCGTCGGAATTTCAGCATGAAAACGTTTGTTTCTTTTAATTGCCATTTTGTGGTGATTGAATTATGTTGATTACTTCTAAAATCTGTTTTTGCACCTTCAACGAAAAATTATCAATCATCATATTGAATAAATGATACGCCGAATAAGCCACAACGCCAACAACTAAGCCTGCCCCGCTGCTGATCATTTTTTCATACAAGCCGCCAGATATATTTCCGATACTAATGTTTTCTGTCACTGAAATGGAATAAAATATTTTTATAACTCCAGAAATTGTTCCAATAAATCCTAAAATTGGTGCAATTCCAGAAATCAATCCCAAATATCCTAAACCTCTTTCCATCTGTGCAATTTCGATATTAGCTGTTTTTTCCATATTCGATTCAATTTCCGAAATCGGTCTTCCGATAATTGAGATTCCACTTCTCAAAATGTTGCCCGCGGCAGTATTTTCTCTTCCACAAAGCATTAGTGCATTGTCTAACTTGCCCGATTTGAGTTGCAATTTAATGTCGCTAACCAAATTTTTATCTTGTTTGGTTGCTTTTTTAATCGATAAATAGCGTTCGATAATCACGTAAATACAAAAAAACAACAGCACTATAATCGGAATAATCAACACACCGCCTTTTAAAATAAAAGACAAATACGAAACACTTTCCGTCGAAGGAACATTTGTTGCAACAGCCGACGCAGCATTGGTTATGGTGTCGTTAACCGCAGTAGATTGTAGAAAAAAATTAGGAATAATCATAAACACGCTTATTTTAGAAACAGATTTTTAAGGAATTGAAAGACAAAAATAACCATTTTTTAATTTTACAGTTCATTTTACACAACAATAACGGAAAAATTTAAGCTAAAGTATCGCACATCGGTCAACATGTCTTGTTTTAATTATTTTTTGGGCGTGCCACCAACAAAAAACGGCAAAACAAATTTGTAATTAGCCGTTTTTTTGTTGCTGTCGTGCTATCCGCTAAATCTTTTTCTTAAAAAGAAAAAGGATGCCGCTGCTATCACTCACGCACAGCAAGTTTCATAACAAAATCATTTATAGAAAAGCAAAGCAACCTTCAACATACAAATTTTTCATAAAACTCATAAGTAAATTAAACCATTTCTTAAAATAATCGTCTTAATTAAAACTTTAAAAATATTTGAAATGAAAAAATTAATTGTGATAGCAGTTTTGACAATAGGACTTTCGACATTTGCACAAAAATCAGCTAAAAATCCAAGGAAAGAAAATTTGGAACAATTCACTCCGCAACAAAGAAATGAACTTCGACTTAAAAGTTTGACTTTAGATTTAGGTCTTAATGCCGTTCAGCAAAAAGAAATAGGCAAAATCATTACTGAAATGGAAGCAAAGAAAGAAGCTTTTCAAAAAGAACGATTAGCAAAAAAAGAAGTTGGAACAAAGCCAACTAATGACGAACTTTTTGCAATGCGAATTAAACTTTTAGATGAAAAAATTGCAACTAAAGAACGTTTAAAAAAGATTTTAGATGCCAAACAATTTGAAAAGTGGGAACAAATGCAAAGCAAAAGAATGGAGAAAAATCGTAAAAATGCCAAAAAAAAGACGGACAGAGGTAGTGCTGAAAAATAAGTTGGCATTTCAATTTTAAATGTTTAGATTTGACATATAAAATTAAAAATCACTAAATATGAAAAATTTGATAGTTGCCTTGGGTTTGTTTTTTGGTTTAACCGGAACTGCACAAATTAAGAAAGTAGTTCAAAATAAACCAACTACACAAAATCAAGTTGTTGCACCAACGACAGCTAATGTTATCGCAGCTCAGAAAAATGTAGCAGACTTAAATGCTTTCACACCGTTAAAGCCAGAAATGAAAGCAGTTTTGCTTGAACTTTTTACCACAAAATATAAAATGTTGAACGATAGTGGCGCACTTTCTGAAGAAAGAAAAACAATTGTTGCTCAAACTATTGAACACAAATTAGAAGCAACACTAGATGGCGCTACCTATGAAATGGTAAAATCAAATACTAAATTGTTTAAAAGTTTAGTCAACTAAACTAAAATTTAATTTTTAGATAAAAGTCATTTCTAGTTAGGAATGGCTTTTTTTTTCAAATATAATTAGGATTAAAAATCAATAGGTTTCAATTTCGCCAAATAATCAAAATTTTCGCCGTCAGTTAATTTTTCACAAGATAAACCTGCAACAAGTGCAAAGTTTTTTAAAGTTTCAAAATCGACATATAACCAATTAAAAGGAATTTCACATTGGTTTTTGTAGGTTAAATTAAACGCAACTTCCCCATAATAATGGCTATCTTTTTCGTCTAACAATGTTTGTTTTTCATCTTCGTCAAACATATAAATCAAATCGGTGCTGTCAATCAAAATTTGACCGTTTTTATTCAACAACGATTTTAACTTGAGTAAAAATTTGTTGAGTTGGTTTAACTTTCCTGCAATTCCAGTACCATTCATCAATAACAAAATTGTATCGAATTTTTGGCTTTCGAATTGAAAAATATCTTGCACAAAAGCATTTTCCACTCCGCGAAGACGACAAGCAGCAATCGCATTTTCTGAAATATCAATGGCAGTAACTTGGTTATTTTGATTGTTTTGCAAATACAAACTGTGGCTTCCAGCACCGCAGCCAACATCTAAAATTTTGCCTTTACAAAGTTGCAACGCCAATTGTTCGATTTTGGGCATTTCTTCAAAATTCCGAAACAAATACGCTACCGACATTTCGTCTTTGTCCGAAATGGAAGTTTCAGTAATCAAATTTTCTGGTGAATTGTTGGTTTGAGAATCAAGGATTGCTTTTCCGAAAAGGTCTTTCATGAAGCAAAAATAAGTTATATTTTATCAAAATTAAAAGTTTATTTTTGTTGAAATTAAATCTCAAAAAAGCTGATTAATGTTGAATGAACTTAAGAATTTAGTAAAACTTGCCAAAGATAAAGAAGTCGAAAACAAAAAGTTTTTTGAAAAATTAAAAAAGAAAACACCTAAAAATTTAGATTATTTGATGCAAGAATTGCACGAAGCAGAATTTAAAAAAACGGATTGTTTGACTTGTGCCAATTGTTGTAAAACGACTGGACCGCTATTTACACTCGCGGATATTGAACGTATTGCTAAACATTTAAAACAAAAACCACAACAATTCATTAGTCAATATTTAAAAATTGATGAAGAAAATGACTATGTTTTACAAAATGTTCCTTGTGCTTTTTTAGACAGCGAAAATGCCTGTTTGATTTATGATGTTCGTCCGAAAGCGTGTCGAGAATTCCCACATACTGATCGAAAAAAGTTTCAACAAATTACAGATTTGACCTTAAATAACATTGCGGTTTGTCCAGCAACTTATAGAATTGTCGAACAAATGAAACTTCGCTTGCCGTTACTAAAATAGGAATTTAATAGATAAATTGTTAAATTAAAATCTCACAAAATTTTGTTTATTTTCTGTTCAATTTTAAAATAGCGCGCTAGATTTAAGGATAAATCAAGTATTTTTTTCTCATTGTTTTAAACGCGATTAAATCGGTTTCCCAACTTGCGCGAATTTCAGCAGCAGACATTCCTGACTCGATTTGTTGTTGTAGTTTCTTTGTACCGGCTAATTTTGTAAAAAAAGAGTTAAAAAACTTCGATTTGTCTTTTGTTTCTTCGTAAGCTTTCAATAGCCATTTCAATTCTAATCGTTCTACTTTTGGAATGTTCGATAGGTTTTCTCCAAAACAATCAATTCCGTTGTAAGGCGGATTTTTTGCCCCAAAATTGGGCTTCGGACTAAAACAAAAATTATCATTTGGCAAAAAAGGCGAACCGAAAATTTGGAATTGCAAATCAGTCCCGCGGCCAACACTCACATTGGTGCCTTCAAAAAAACACAAACTGGCATAAAGATTAATTGCTTGATCGTTGGGTAGATTTGGCGAAGGTTTAACTCTCAAACTATAAAAAGAATCTCTAGCGTAAGCCGAACACGCAACGATTTGCAGGTCGCATTGGATGCCGTTTTTCAACCATTTTTCACCATTTATCATTTGTGCATATTCGCCAATCGTCATTCCGTGCAACACTGGAATGGGATGCATACCAACAAAACTTGAAAATTCTGGCTCTAAAACTGGACCATCAATAATAGTTCCGTTCGGATTCGGACGATCCAAAACCAATATGGGAATATTGTTTTCAGCACAAGCTTCCATCACATAATGCAAAGTAGAAATGTAAGTATAAAATCGGGCGCCAACGTCTTGGATGTCAAAAATCATCACTTCAACGTCATTTAATTGTTCTGATTTTGGTTTTTTATTGTCGCCATATAACGAGATTATGGGCAAGTTTGTTTTTACATCTTTGCCATCAACAATCAATTCTCCAGCATCCGCTGTCCCGCGAAATCCATGCTCTGGCGCAAATATTTTCGTAAGATTTACATTTTTAGCAACCAAAAAATCTACTAGATTCATGTTGTTAGACAAAATGCCAGTTTGATTAGTAACCACACCCACTTTTTTGGATTTTAAAAACTTTGAGAAACCATTAAAATTATCTGCTCCAACGCTAAAAAGCAAATTTTTAGGATTGCTAACTACGCTATTTTTGGGTTTCAATTCGTTGCGGTGAACTACTTTAACAACTTTTTCTTCAAGCGGTTTTGTCGCTATTGCTTTTTGTGTCGGTTTGCAAGAGAAAATATTAATAAGCACAAAGAGAAAAAAAAAGTTTTTATAGCAAAAAAACTGTTTTTTTATATTAAAAGCGTCCTTTTGCAAAAAGCATGTAGATTTCTGGTTAATTATCATCAAATTAAAATATATGGTTACAAACTTTATATCTTTGTTGAAATAAAAGTTTTGAAACATTGAATTTAGAATATTTTATAGCAAAAAGACTTATTTCTTCTAAAGACCGTAAAAGTAGCATTTCTGCACCAATTATAAAAATTGCAATTGCGGCGATTGCAATCGGAATGATTATGATGATTGTTTCTGTTGCAACTGGGATTGGTTTACAGCAAAAAATCCAACAAAAAGTAGCGGCGTTCAATGGTCATATTGTCATTTCAAATTTTGACGACAATGATTCTCAAGTCAGTTTAGAGCCGATTTCAAGAAAACAAGATTTTTATCCAAAATTCAAAAATATCGCTGGTATTAACCACATTCAAGCAGTTGCAAGTAAAGCGGGGATTATCCGCACTTCTAATTCATTTGAAGGAATTATTCTGAAAGGTGTAGGAAAAGATTACAAATGGGATAACATAAAAGAATATTTAACCGCAGGGCGATTGCCGGATTTTAATCAAAATCTTAATGCTGAAGTTTTGATTTCTCAGTTTCTTGCTAATCGATTGGGACTTAAACTTGGCGATAAATTCAATGCTTTTTTCATCAAAGAAAATGAAGATAGTAAGCTGCCAAATTTAAGGGTTTTCAAAATTGTGGGTATTTATAATTCGGGTTTTCAAGAGTTTGATGCTGCTTTTGTGATTGGAGACATTCGCCATATTCAGCGTATAAACAAATGGGAACCTAATCAAATAGGTGCTTTTGAAGTTTTTATTGATAATTTTGATGAGCTTAAAAGCAAAGGCCAAGAAGTTTATGAAAATATTGATTCGAAATTGAATACAAAAACCATTCAGGAAAAATACGCTTATATTTTTGAGTGGTTACAGCTATTTGATTTTAATATTATTGTGATTTTGACTGTAATGGTAATTGTTGCCACAATCAACATGGTAGTAGCGCTTTTGGTCTTGATTCTAGAACGAACGCAGATGATCGGTATTTTGAAATCTGTTGGCGCAAACAATTGGCAAATCCGAAAAATATTTCTCTACAATGCTTTCTATTTAATAGTTAAGGGCCTATTTTGGGGAAATTTCATTGGGATTGGACTCGTTTTAATTCAAAAATATTTTGGTATAATTCAACTCAATCCAGAAAATTATTATGTTAATGAAGCGCCAGTTTACGTCAGTTGGATCTATATTTTGATGCTAAACCTCGGCACAATTGTTATTTGTTTGTTGGTTTTATTGATTCCATCGTTTATCATTACAAAAATTTCTCCTGTTAAAGCCATTCGATTTGATTGATTTTTTTAGAAGCTATTTCCAGCTTTCCTCCCAAATCTTTTGTCTCGTTAAAAAACGAAACAAAAGGATTTTCCTTGTCAATCTGGGCTAGGGCAGTAAATAAATAATAAAATTATCGTTCAAACAATTAAATTTCCTTATTTTCGTTTTATTTAAAAGATTCAAATTTTTGCATAATGATACAATATTCTGAAATAGAACATAAAAAGCAATCTTTTGTGCTCACAGCAACTTTGTTTTTGTTGTTGTTTTTATTGTTTTTTTTGCTAAAATACAATTCGCAAACTAAAATCGATGAGCTCGAAGGAGGCGGTGGTGGCGGAGAAATTGAAGTAAATTTTGGCAATTCAGATTTGGGTTCAGGAGAAAATTTCGAGTCGATGGAAATAGCGCAACCAGCACCAAAAGCTGTTGAAAAAGAACAAATTGTAGACGAAGAGGTGGTCACCAACGAATCCGATAATGAAGCTCCTATAGTGGCAGCAGTCAAAAAACCTAAAGTAGAGCCAGAGAAAGCAATTGAAAAACCAGTTGAAACGCCAAAACCAAAACCTTCAAAATCTACAACCGATGCACTTTCAAATTTATTGAATAGTTCCAACTCAAAAGGTGGAGATGGCGATGATGATGAAGCGGGAAACAAAGGTAAAACAAACGGAAACACAAAAGCTGCAGGTTACAATGGAGGCGGAGGGACCGGTACAGGAAGTGGCGGTGGAAACGGAAGCGGTCAAGGTCTTGGAACAGGAAGTGGATATGGAACAGGAGCTGGCAGTGGTTCTGGGGCCGGAAATGGAAATTGGAAATTAGCTGGACGCAAACTAAGCAATAGTAGCAAACAAGTCCAGAAATGTAACGAATATGGGACGGTAGTTGTTCAAATATCCGTAAACAGGAATGGAAATGTTGTTGCGGCTAAATATGCAAAAGGAACTACCAACACTAGTCAATGTCTTTTAGAGCCGGCTTATGCTACTGCGAAATCATATAAGTGGCAACCAGATGCTGATGCGCCTGAAACCCAAATTGGCTTCATCACAATTAATTTCAAATTGTCGGAATAGCGGCAACCTTCTCCAAAAAGCAATTAGAGGGAACTCTATTATCTTAATGTCTAAAAAAATGACTTATCAAGAAACCATTAACTGGATGTTTCAACAACTTCCTATGTACCAGCACCAAGGAGCATCTGCGTATAAAAAAGATTTGACCAATACCATTTTACTGGCGAATCATCTTCAAAATCCAGAAAAAAATTTAAAGTGCATTCATGTTGCAGGCACTAATGGAAAAGGTTCTACATCTCATTTTTTGGCGGCTATTTTGCAAGAAGCGGGTTATTCAGTGGGACTTTACACCTCTCCGCATTTAAGGGATTTTAGAGAGCGTATTAAGATCAATAATGTAGAAATTGAAGAAGATTATGTTTGTCAATTTATAGAAAGAAACAAACCTTTTTTTGATGATAATGATTTAAGCTTCTTTGAAATGACTGTTGGTTTGGCTTTTGAATACTTCAAAAAGAAAGAAGTTGACATAGCGATCATCGAAGTAGGAATGGGTGGAAGGCTTGATTCTACGAATATTATTACGCCACTAATCTCTGTAATTACCAATATTGGATTAGACCACACACAATTTTTAGGAACAACTTTACCTGAAATTGCTTTTGAAAAAGCAGGCATTATAAAATCAAAAACCCCAGTTGTTGTTGGCGAGTATTTAGATCAAACAAAAGCTGTTTTTGAAATAAAAGCAAAAGAAAATAATGCTGAAATTTATTTTGCTTCCGATTTAATTAGCGAAACTTATCCTTCCGCGCTTATAGGGGATTATCAAATTCATAATAAAAAAACAGTAATGCAAACCATTAGGGTTTTACAAATGCAAAATGAATTTATCATTACTGAAAAAAACATAAAAGATGGCTTTTTAAATGTGATTAAAAACACCAATTTACAAGGACGCTGGCAACAAATTCATGAAAATCCGAAAGTGGTTTGCGACACAGCACATAACAAAGAAGGCTTGAAAATTGTTTTAAATCAAGTGTCAAAAGAAGTATTTCAGACGCTACATTTTGTATTAGGCTTTGTAAATGATAAAGATTTAGATGATATTTTGCCATTATTTCCAAAAAACGCTACCTATTATTTTTGCAAACCAAATATTCCACGAGGATTAGAAGTAGCAATCGTACAAAGTAAAGCCAACAAATTTGGATTGCTTGGACATTCATATTCTTCAATTTCAGAAGCTTATCGTGTTGCTTTAAAAAACGCGGGTCACAACGATTTTATTTACATTGGAGGAAGCACTTTTGTTGTAGCAGAAATTTTATAATTTTTTTAAATTTTGTTTGGATATTCAAAAAAGCATCCTATATTTGCACTCACAAACAAGGCGAATAGTTTTGTTTCCCGAAAGGGCGATTAGCTCAGCTGGTTCAGAGCACCTCGTTTACACCGAGGGGGTCGGGGGTTCGAACCCCTCATCGCCCACCATCCCGGACAAATTCAATTTTTTTGAATTTGTCCTTTTTTTTGCCCTCTGCGAAAGCCCGTTAATACAGGCAATTTTCAAAAATAAGGGGTTTAAATCGGCGGTTCGAACTTTTTTATTTTCAAATTGAAACTTTTTCGGAAATATCGAACCAATTATTTTTCGTTTACCCTCGATATCTGATTCATTATATTGGCATTCAATAGATTCTAGCTTTATTAAAACATTTTCATAGATTTCAATAACCCTCTTTTTGTCTTCTAGTTCAACTTCGTTTGATTTTAATTCTTGATGAATTTTATCATACCTTTCTTTTGCAATTTTATATTCTGATTTGTCAATATTTCCCTCTATATATAAGTCTTGTAATCTGACTAATTTATCTTCTATACCTTTAACTTTTTCATAATGTTTAGGACCCAATGCTTCTTTTCCAGATTGCTTTATTAATTGTTCTTTTATCATTTCAACTAATATTTTCTGAAATGGTTTTTCTATTGTGATTGATTGGAGGAAATCAGCAAACCAGAGATTAACATCCTCGAGGCGGTACCTTTCATTGCATGGACTAATACAATGGTAATAGGTATAATGTTTCGATCTACCTTTTGAAGAACTTGCCGTTAAAGGTGTTAAACAGATTGGACAATTTAAAAATCCTTTAAGAGGGAATTTTTCATTTATTTTCTTGTGGGCAGTATGGTACTTTTTGCATCTGTTATTTAAAACATCCTGCACTTTTAGAAAAAGTTCTTTGGTAATTATGGGTTCGTGAATTCCATTAACAACGGTTTCTTCTTCTTCTTTAT
>CALPKO020000020.1 GCA_943324165.2 Bdellovibrio sp. ZAP7
GATATTAAATACTTGACACTCCAAATCCACCATCAACATTGATGACTATTCCCGTCACAAATTTTGAAGCATCGCTACATAAAAACATTAATACGCCATCTAAATCCTCGGGAACACCAAAGCGTTTCATTGGTGTCATGTCGATAATTTTTTCTCCTCTTGGGGTAAGATTTCCTTCTGGAGTAAGCAATAAAGCTCTGTTTTGGGCTCCGATAAAAAAACCTGGAGCAATAGCGTTTACTCTAATTCCTTCTCCAAATTTGGTTCCCATTTCAACTGCCATCCATTTAGTGAAATTATCAATCGCAGCTTTTGAGGCAGAATATCCGACAACGCGAGTTAAAGGACGTTGCGCCGAAGCAGAAGAAATATTAATGATAATGCCTGATTTTTGTTTGGCAAAAATTTCTGAAAACACCTGCGAAGGAAGCATTGTACCGATGATATTCAAATCAAGTACTTTTTGCAAGTCGCCCAATTGCATATCATAAATGGCTTGATCGGTACCTATCGTTGCTCCGGGCATGTTTCCGCCAGCAGCATTGATTAGTATATCCAATCTTCCATACTCTTTTATTATAAAGTCCCTAACTTGTTCTAATGATTCTTTGTTTAAAACATTAGCAGTTACAGGAAATGATTTTCCACCATTTTTTATTATTTCATTTACAGCGGTCTCTGCTTCTACATCTGTCAAACCCATTATACCGACATTTGCACCATGCTCTGCAAGTACTTTTGCCATATTTGATCCTAGCACTCCAGCACCTCCAGTTATTAATACAACCTTTCCGTTTAAGTCAAATAAATTTTTCATTAAATTTTTTATTTTATGGATTTAATAATATTTAATACAGCTTCAGAGTCCGATTGAATTTGAGAATAATTTTGTTCTTCCATTAGTGTTTTGCTAATCAATTTACTTCCCATTCCAACTGCACAAACTCCCGCTTTGAACCATTTTTCTATACTCTCTTTCGTAGCGTCTACGCCTCCAGTAGGCATAAAATTTAATTTAGGAAAAACATCCTTTATAGTACTCATAAATTCAACACCCAAGATATTTCCTGGAAATAACTTAATAAATTCCAAACCAATATTTTCAGCAGCAATAATTTCGGTAGGCGTCATACATCCTGGAGCATAAAATATATTGTTAGCGACTGCATATTCGGCAATCTCCTCTACAAAACCTGGACTTACTAAAAAATCAGCACCTATGTTTAAATACGCTGCGGCCTGTTTCAGATTTTTTACCGTTCCTATTCCGATGAGTAAATCAGGCATTTCTTGGTTTCTTACTGCTATCAATTTTTTAAAATTAACAAAAGCAGTTTCACCTCTGCTGGTATATTCTATTGCTTTTATGCCAGCTTTATAAACCGCTTTTAGAATTTCTACGCTTACGGTCTCATCAGCATTAAAATACAATGGCAGAATTCCCTGTTTTTTTATGGTTTCTGTAACTAATTGAGCATTATTCATTTTTTAAATTTTTATTTTTACAACCAATTTTTTTATTTCTCCTGTCCCAATCATTGGTGCGTGAACATCTTCTGGAAAAAAATAGCAAATTGATTATCCGTTAATTCAAAGTACGTATCGGGTGCGTCTGAATAAAATCGGACGTCTTTTTCAGCATTATAAGCGCCCTTTTGGGTTTTGCATTTATGCCTTGGTTTCCATCCAAAGATTTCATTTCCTTTTATGCAAAGTTGAATATCAATAAATTGATCATGACATTCAAATTTTTCTAAACTTGTTTCTTTTGATTTTCCAATAGCAGTCGTAATAAATGAACGAATGCCAGTTGGAATTTCAATTGTCCCATCAGGAGCTTCAACTAGATTATTGGTTAAAATATAATGAAAAGCGTTTTCAAATTGAGGGTGTATTTTGTAATACTTTTGTGCGTTTTCTATTGTATCAATTATCATTTGCTTTCTAGTTTATCGTTGTACTCTTCCACTACCATCTCCCAGTACTAATTCTTTAACTTCTGAAAGTGTTGCGTGGTTTAAGTCTCCTGGAATAGTGTGTTTCAATGCGCTTGCTGCCACTCCGAACTCCGCTGCGTCCTTCATAGCCATTCCTGTAACTAAGCCATAAATTAAGCCACTTGCAAATGAATCTCCACTTCCAACTCGGTCAACTATCCTTACGTTATATTCTTTGGTATGGTAAAATTCTTCGCCATTATATACTAAAGCGCTCCAGCCATTATCGCTAGCGCTGTGGCTTTCTCTTAATGAAGAGGCAATAAATTTGAAACCAAACTTCTCTTTCATTTGTTTGAATACATCTTTGAATCCATCTAAATTTAATTCGCCTTTTGTCACATCAGTACCTTGTGACTTAAAGCCTAGCGTTGTATCTGCATCTTCCTCATTACCTATACATACATCAACATATTGACAAAGTTGAGACATCACTTCTCTTGCTTTTTCTTTAGTCCAAAGTTTTTTTCTATAATTTAAATCAATACTAGTTGTGATTCCCTTTGCCTTAGCGGCTTTTAGAGCAGCTAATGTTAATGCTGCGGCTTTGTCACTTAGCGCTGGTGTTATACCCGTGGTATGGAACCAATCACATCCTTCAAATATTTTATCAAAATCAAATTCAGAAGCATCAACATCTGCAATAGAAGCACCAGCTCTATCATACACCACTTGAGAAGCTCTCATTGAAGCACCTGTTTCTAAAAAATAAATACCTAATCTATCTCCTCCTCGGGCGATAAATTGTGTATCTACACCATATCTTCTAAGGTGGTTGATAGCGGATTGCCCGATAGGGTTATTTGGAACTTTAGTAACAAATGTGCCATCTAAACCATAATTACATAGGGCTGCAGCAACATTTGCTTCACCGCCTCCGTACGTTACATCTAAAGAATCGCTTTGAACAAATCTTTTAAAATCTGGTGTAGATAAGCGTAGCATTATCTCTCCTAGGGTAACAACTTTTTTACTCATTCTAATTGTATTTTTTATGAAATGTTAATGAAAATAATTTATCGTGTGCGAACACGAAAAGCCAAAAATATTAAAAATAATAATAGAATGATTAAAAAAAGAAATATATTTTAGTTTTTTTTAATTGGAAATATTTTTTTAGTTTGGAAAAAATATTTCACATAGAAAAATCGAATAGAAGAATAATAGGAGTGTTTTTTGGTTTTAAATAAAAAGCGCATGGTAAAGCTTGAATGATTCAAAGAACCAAAGTTGCAAAAAAAACCGCCTTATATAAATAAGGCGGTTTGCGAATTCAATTTTAGGTTTATACTACAACAAGGCGTTTAAGCTGTCTGCATAAGTTTGTTTTGGAGCAACACCAACTTGACGTCCAACTACTTCACCATTTTGGAAAACCAAAACAGTTGGGATGTTTCTTACTCCGTATTTTGCTGCAAATTCTTGATTTGCATCAACATCTACTTTACCGACAACTGCTTTTCCGTCGTATTCTGTTGCTAATTCTTCGATTACTGGTCCCACCATTCTACAAGGTCCGCACCAAGCTGCCCAAAAATCTACCATTACGGGTTTATCCGATTTCAAAACTACTTCTTCAAAAGTAGCATCTGTTATTGTTAATGCCATTTTTTATCTTTTTAAATTGTTGCACAAATTTAGTGTTTTAAATTTTAAACAGTTGTTAAATTTAAATTGCTTTTTGTTATGAATGCATTTGAAAATTTGATTGCTATCAATTTAATGAAAAATTCACTTCCATTTTTTCGAGTTCACTCAATAATTCACTTGATATTTGAATTTTAAGTTTCAAACTTGGCATCACTAATTTAGTTATTACTTTAACTTCTTCTATTTCAGTCGTAATAATATTCAGATTATTATCGGTCAGATTTTCTGAATTTTCATCGGCATCAAGCATGATTTCTTCTTGCTCGGGTTGTTGCGTTTCAACTTCAACCGTATTTAAAACTTTTTGCGTTTCTAAAATTTCAAATTCAATTTGGTTATTTCCTTTGTTTTTCTGAAAAACTGCGTTCAAATTATCTATTAAAACTGCGTTTAAATTTTTTATATCTAAGTTAATGACGAGTTTTTTAGCAAACAAACTCAAGACATCTTGCAAATAATGAACATTTAAAAATTGCAGTCTTGGCTCTCCTTTTTTACCAGTTTCTCGATTTAGATAACCCTCTTTTACTGCCACTTTGATATAAGTAAAATTATTTTGAATAAAAAAATGTCTGAACTTTCCATATTCTTCGCCAAAAATTTTAAATTCATAGTTTTCATCATAACCCTCTAAAGTGAAAATTCCCCATCCTTTGCCAGCATTCGAAACCCGATGTTGAATGTTGGTAATAATTCCCCCAAAAGTCAGGTTTTTGTTTACATGTAGTTCGAGATTTTTTAAGCTTTCTAATTTGCTATTACAGAAATTTTTCATTTCAAATTTAAAATCGTCTAGCGGATGTCCTGAAATGTAGATGCCAACCACTTCTTTTTCTTTTGCTAATTTTTCCATTGTACTCCAATCTTCACATTGTGGGACGATTGGCTCTGCAATTTGAACATCACTGGCTTCTCCAAACAAACTCACTTGCGAAGAATTTTCATTTTCTTGGAATTTTGAGCCATACCGCATAGCCTTTTCATAAAATGGAATTCCTTCCCCTTCAATATGAAAATATTGCGCCCGAATTACTCCTTTAAAAGAATCAAATCCACCCGCATACGCCAAGTTTTCAAATGCTTTTTTGTTGGCAGACCGCAAATCAATTCTTTTGGCCAGATCAAAAATAGATTTGTATTTTCCGTCCTTTCTATTGTCAACAATAGTTTGTACAGCGCCATTTCCAACGCCTTTCACAGCTCCCATTCCAAATCGAACGGCATATTCATCATTTACAGTAAATTTATAAAAACTTTCATTCACATCTGGTCCCAAAACCTTTAATCCCATTCGTTTGCACTCTTCCATAAAGAAAGAAACTTGCTTGATATCACTCATGTTATTACTCAAAACGGCAGCCATGTATTCTGCAGGATAATTGGCTTTTAAATAAGCAGTTTGATAAGCAATCCAAGCGTAACAAGTAGAATGCGATTTATTGAAAGCATATTCTGCAAAAGCTTCCCAATCTTTCCAAATTTTCTCTAGCTTTTCTTCAGCATGTCCTTTTTTTGCGGCTTGACTAATGAATTTTGGCTTCATTTTATCCAAAACTTCCCGTTGCTTTTTCCCCATTGCTTTTCGCAAAACGTCGGCATCGCCCTTGGAAAAGCCAGCTAATTTCTGAGACAAAAGCATTACTTGTTCTTGATAAACCGTTATTCCGTAGGTGTCTTTTAGTAATTCTTCACAAGCTTCAAGGTCATATTCTATTGGTTCTTCTCCATTTTTTCTTCGGATAAAACTTGGGATGTATGCAATTGGTCCTGGACGGTAAAGTGCATTCATGGCAATCAAATCGTTAAAAACAGTCGGCTTTAATTCCTTCATGTATTTTTGCATTCCAGCACTTTCATATTGAAAAATACCTACTGTTTCTCCACGTTGAAAAAGCTCAAAAGTTTTCAAATCATCAATAGGAAATTCATCCGGATTGATGTCTATTCCGTTTCTGTACTTCACTAATTTAACTGTGTCCTTTATTAATGTAAGTGTTTTCAAGCCCAAGAAGTCCATTTTTAACAAACCAGCACTTTCTACCACTGAATTGTCGAACTGAGTAACATACAGATCCGAATCTTTAGCTGTGGCAACGGGAACAAAATTTGTAATGTCACTTGGCGTGATAATAACGCCACAAGCATGAATTCCAGTATTTCTTAAATTGCCTTCTAAAATTTTAGCTTGTTGGATGGTTTCGCCACTCAAATCATCATCTTTTGAAATGGCAATTAGTTCTTTGATTTTTTCGAAATCTTCGGGCCGTAGAATTTTCTTGATTTCGGGTTCAGCATCTTTCAAAAAACGGGATAAACTCCATTTCGAAGGAATCATATTCGGAATTAACTTGGCAATTTTATCCGCTTCAAAAAGTGGTAGGTCTAAAACCCTAGCAGTGTCTCGAATAGCCGATTTTGCAGCCATTGTTCCGTATGTAACGATTTGTGCAACTTGTTTTTGTCCGTATTTTTGAATTACATAATCCATTACTTTACTTCGTCCTTCATCGTCAAAATCTATATCAATATCGGGAAGCGAAACACGATCTGGATTTAGAAATCTTTCAAAAAGTAAATTGTACAGAAGTGGGTCTATGTTAGTAATTCCCAAACAATAGGCAACCACTGAACCAGCCGCAGAACCACGTCCGGGCCCAACCGAAACCTCCATTTTTCTGGCTTCTGCGATAAAGTCTTGCACAATTAAAAAATAACCCGGATAACCAGAATTGGCAATTGTCAATAATTCAAAATCCAATCTTTCTTGAATTTCTGGTGTTATTTCGGAATAACGGCGTCTTGCACCTTCGAAAGTGAGGTGTTTTAAATAAGCGTTTTCGCCACGAACACCTCCGTCAACTTCGTCTTGTGGATTTAAAAATTCATTTGGAATTTCAAATTTTGGGAGCAATACTTCTCGCGCTAAATCGTATATTTCAATTTTATCGACTATTTCTTGAATGTTGGCAATCGCTTCGGGCAAATCGTTGAAAACTTGCTTCATTTCATCACCAGATTTAAAGTAATATTCTTTATTGGGCAAGCCAAATCGATATCCGCGACCACGACCAATTGGTGTGGATTGTTTTTCGCCGTCTCGCACACAAAGTAAAATGTCATGTGCATTGGCGTTGCTTTTTTCTATATAAAATGTGTTGTTGGTGGCAACAATCTTTACTTCATGCTTTTTTGCCAACGTAATCAAACCTTCATTTACGCGATTTTCATCTTCTTGATTGTGGCGCATGACTTCAATATAAAAGTCATCTTTGAATTCGTTTTTCCACCAAAGTAGCGCTTCTTCGGCTTGGTTTTCTCCCAGATTTAAAATTTTATTTGGAATTTCGCCATACAAATTTCCCGACAAAACAATCAAATCTTCTTTGTATTGATGAATGATATTTTTATCTATTCTTGGCACATAATAAAATCCGTCAGTATGTGCAATTGAAGACATTTTTACCAAATTTTGATAACCTTTTTTTGTTTTAGCTAAAAAAACGATTTGATACCCATTGTCTTTTCGAGATTTGTCTTTGTGGTCTTCGCAAACAAAAAATTCGCAACCAACAATTGGTTTCAAATGAATTTCGGTCGGAATTTCACTGTTTTCAATGGCTAATTTGTTTTTTGCTTCTGCAGTTTTGTTGTGGTTGATAACATCTCTAACGAAATGAAAAGCGCCCATTAAATTGTTATAGTCCGTAAGGGCAACGGCTGACATTTTGAGTTCTACGGCTGATTTTACCAATTGCGAAATGGAAATCGTCGATTGTAAAACTGAAAATTGAGAATGGTTGTGAAGATGAACAAAATTGACATCGTTGAGAATGGCTTTGTTTTCGGACAATTCTTTTCGAGAAATCGGAGCAATAATTTTATCTCCTAATGCTTGGCGGATTTTTTCTGAAGCTTCTTTTAAATTGATATGGCGAAGGCCAATCAGTTCAATTGTTTTAGGGTTTTTGAGCTGGAAATCTTCAAAATACTCTTGTTCAACTTGTAGCTCTGAAGCGGTAAAAACTTCCGTTCGAATCAATTCTAAAAAACACCTTGTTGTTGCTTCGACATCGGCAGTAGCATTATGTGCTTCAGAAAACGGTTTGTTAAAAAGATATTGGTGTAATTCGGTCAAAGTTGGCAATTTGAATTTTCCACCACGACCACCAGGCAATTTTAATAAAGCTGCAGTAGTTTCTGTGCAAGTATCTAAAACAGGCAAAGTACTCATTGGACTTTCGATTCCCAATCGAAAAAATTCGCAACCCATTATATTTAGGTCGAAACTAAGATTTTGGCCTACTATAAATTTTGTTTTTGAAAGTGCAAGATTGAATTTTTCTAAAACTTCATTTAAATCAACACCCTCTTTGTCTGCTAATTCAGTTGAAATTCCGTGAATTTTTTCAGCATCATATGGTATGTTAAATCCATCTGGCTTAACTAAATAATCTTGGTGCTCGATCAATTTTCCCATTTCGTCATGCAATTGCCAAGCAATCTGAACACATCGTGGCCAGTTATTGGTGTCAGAAATTGGCGCATCATAGCGTTTTGGCAAACCTGTGGTTTCGGTGTCGAAAATTAGATACATTTTAGAATTTATATTTTTGTCCCAATGGTTGTCGGGATAGATTTTATATAATAATCAAAATCTACATTATTAGAATTGTTCCAAAAATACATTTTATCAGCTAGATTTTCAAGATTAGTTATCAACAAAAAACCATTCAAAAAACTGAAATTTCAATTTTTTGAATGGTTTTAAAAAAAGATAAAAACTATTAGAATAGTATTTCTTTAATTACTTTTTGGATGAAATTATCGGGTTGTTAGTTAGTAACCACCTCTGTTTCCGCCACCACGGTTATCTCCGCCACGGCTATTTCCACCGTAACCTCCTCCACCGCCACTGTTGCGGTCTCCGCCGTAACCACCGCCACTTGGACGACCGCCACCACGATTTGCACCACCATTGAAGCTTCTTCTTTCTCCTTCTGGTTTTGGTTCTGATTTATTTACAACTATTGCACGTCCTTGAACAGTTGCTCCGTTCAATTCGTCAATTGCTTTTTGTGCTTCTTCGTCGTTTGGCATTTCAACAAAACCAAATCCTTTGCTTCTTCCTGTAAATTTATCACTGATAATTTTAACTGAATCAACTGCTCCATAAGCCTCGAAAGACTCTCTTAAATCTGCTTCCTCAATACTGAATGGAAGACTTCCAACAAAAATGTTCATATATTCTATTTATTTATTGAAACAAATGTAATGCTAATTTTTTCTAAAATACTATAAATTAGGTTATTTATAACATAAAAATAATATCTCTTTATTTTCGAACTCATTTTACATTGAATTTTAAGGCACGATCATCTACTTTCTTAAAAGGATTAATTTTAAAAAGTATCATAAAACAATCCGAAAAGGAATTTTTTATTGAAAACAATCTGTTTAAAATTACGTCGAAATCACCTAATTTTTATTTTTCTCTTTTTTCTCTTTTTCTTCGGCAGTTGGAACAAATACTAAATCGCCAGAATTCAAATCTTTGGTTACGGTGGTGTAGGGGCCAACAATTACAACATCACCTTTTTTTAGTCCAGAAAGAATTTCGATATTGGTGTCGTCTTGAATTCCTGTTTTGATGACTCTGATTTCGGCTTTATCGCCATTTTTGACAAAAACACATTCAAATTTTTTATCACTTTGAATAATTGATTTTTCATCGCTAGCCAAAACTTCAGGTTTTTTAGCTGCAGCTGTGTCTGATTTTACTACTATAGAACTTATTGGGACACCCAAAACATTTGTTTTTCTTTTTGTAATGATATCTACAGTTGCGGTCATTCCAGGTCGAAACGGAGAATAGCTTGACGGTTTTCCCTCTGTTAAATCTTGGTAAGATTCTTTTAAAATTCTCACTTTAACTTTAAAATTTGTAACTTGGTCTGCTGTCAAAGTAGTGCTTGCAGAATTAGAAATACTAGTTACGATGCCTTTAAATTCTTTTTTGAGGTAAGCATCGACTTCCACTTTAGCTGCATCACCAACGTTAATTTTTACAATGTCATTTTCGTTTACATCGACTTCAACTTCCATATTATTGAGATTGGCAACACGCATGATTTCTGTTCCTGCCATTTGTTGTGTTCCTAAGACGCGTTCGCCAAGTTCAACTGCTAAAGAAGAGATTGTTCCTCCTTCTGGCGCATAAATGGTGGTTCTTCCAAGATTGTCTTTCGCCTCATTTACGGTCGCCGAGGCGCTTTTAACATTAAAATAAGCTGATTCTTTTGCTGCTTTTGCAACTTCAAATGATGAAATGGCCTTATCCCAATCTGACTTTGAAATAATGCCTTTGTCAAATAAAGTTTTGCTTCTATCAAAATTCGCTTTTGCTTCTTTGAATTGCGCATCGGCTTGGCTCAAACCTGCTTTTGTTTGCGACAAACCTGCAACCGTTCGGTTATAGCCAGAAGTGTAGAGGTCGGGATTTATTTTAACCAACAAATCTCCTTTTTTAACTACTTGTCCTTCTTTTACTGGTAACGCGATGATTTCTCCTGAAACTTCTGACGAAATTTTTACTTCGATTTCAGGTTGAATTTTTCCTGTTGCTGAAACAGTTTCGACAATGTTCATTTCGTTGACTTGTGCAATTTCGATCTCTTTACCTTTGTTTTTATTGCCAATTATGCCTGTTTTAGACATTACTAACAAAGCAACGATAATAATAACAACAGCACCTAAAGTGATATAAATTGATTTTTTTGACATGATTTTAATTTTGTATTAATGGAATTCCGAAATAGAATTCAACGACTTTTACTCTAAAAATATAATCGTATTTGGTTCTTAAAACTTCTGATTGTGCATTTACAAATAAGGTTTGTGCTTGGTTTAAATCGAACGTATTCATCACACCAACATTAAATTTTTCTTTGGCATAATTATATGC
>CALPKO020000021.1 GCA_943324165.2 Bdellovibrio sp. ZAP7
ACAAATTGCTGCTGCAGTTGCACAATTGCGAGGTGAAGTTGAAAAAACAGTTTCAGAATTCAGAAAAGCCTATGCCGATGGTCAAATTTATTTAGAAGGTTATTCAAAATTTTTAAAAACTTATCATGAATATTTGATTATCGAAAAACCATCGACTGCGGACAATTTTAAATTCATGTTTGAATATCAATTTGGCTACATGTATTGGAGGTATTTAATGTTGAATTTCACAGGAAGACAAAATGATATTCAAGGGAAATATGACAATTTAGATGGAAATTGGTTAAGCGGAATCAATTTTATTGACGAATTTCGATTAGGTTCTCAAAGCAATTTGCCATCAGATGTATTGAATAATAAAGGTAGAAATTTGTATTTTTTCTTGCCTTTTATTTTAGGAATTTTAGGAATGGTTTTCCATATCAATAAAGATTTGAAGAGTTTTTATGTGCTTTTGATTTTATTTTTATTCACAGGAATTGCACTAAAAATATACCTAAACGAAAGACCATTTGAACCTCGCGAAAGAGATTATGCGCTAGTTGGCTCTTTTTATGTATTTGCCATTTGGGTCGGATTTGGTGTTTATGCCATTTATGATTTCTTAAAAAAATGGGTTCAACCGAAAATTATTGCTCCTTTAGCAATTGGTGTTTCGCTTTTAGCAGCGCCAGTTTTAATGGCATCCCAAAACTGGGACGACCACAATCGTTCTGGAAAATATACTGCAATTGCAATGGCAAAAGCTTATTTGAATAGTTGCGAACCCAATGCGATTTTATTTACAATTGGTGATAACGATACATTTCCACTTTGGTATGCGCAAGAAGTGGAACAAATTAGAACCGATGTTAGAATTGTTAATACAAGTTTATTTATGACAGATTGGTATATTGATCAAATGAAAGCGAAAGCATATTCGTCTCAACCGATGCCGATTTCTTTCAATCACAACCAATATGTTGGAGATAAATTAGATTATTCTGTTCATACCGGCAAAACAGAAGCGCGTTGGGACATCAAAAACTTCATCAAATTTATTGCAAGCAATGATGAGCGAACTTTAATAGGTCTAGAAAACGGGCAAAAATTACATTCATATCTGACCAATAAAGTGAGAATTCCCGTTGACAAAAATGCTGTAATTGCTCATAAAGTTGTAAATCCTAAGGACAATGATTCAATCGTTCCTTACATCGACATTGATATCAAAGGCCAAGCACTTTACAAAAATAGATTAATGATGCTTGACATTGTTGCGAATAACAATTGGAAACGCCCAATTTATTTCAGTCCAGGTAGTTTTGGTGACGATGATTACCTTTGGATGAAAGAATTTTTGCAACTCGATGGAATGTTATATAAATTGATTCCTATAAAAACAACCATTCCCAAAGATGGAAGTCCATTGGATATGGGTCAAATTGACTCTGATAAAATGTACGACATCGTCATGAAATGGGACTGGGGAAATAGTGAAAGCCCAAAAATTTATCACGATCCAGAGACACGTAAAAACAGCATTTCTTACCGAACCAATTTGGCGCGACTGACTGAGCAATTAATCAAAGAAGGTAAAATTCAAAAAGCAAAAACAATTATTGATTTAGCGATGAAAAAGATGCCTATTGACTTTTTTGGTTATTACACTTTACTAGAGCCTTTTGCAACTGGTTATTATAAAGTTAATGAAGCCGAAAAAGCAAGAAAAATGTTGGCGCATTTGATATCGAAATACAAAGAAAATTTAACTTTTTACAACGGATTAAAAGCTAGCGAACAAAACGATTTATATGTAGATATTATTTCAGACATCGAGAGATACCGTGCTTTACTTGAAATTATGAAAGATAATAACGACGTAAGTTTTTATCAAACCAATCGAAAAACTTTTAATTCTTTCAATAAAATGTTTGCCCGATTTGAAAGAAAAGATGAATAGAATCAGTGCTCAGTTTTGAGTGTTCAGTATTTCATTTTGAGTAATCAGGTTGAAATACTGAACATTTATTTTTATATAAAATCACGATTTGATTATTATTTATATTTTGGTTAGTGCATTTGTGGTAAATCAAGAAATACTTTCTAGTAAAAAAATATAGTAAAATGAAATTCTATTGGATAAAAACCCATTTTTTTATAAAGAAAGTATTTCCAAGATACGTTTGGTCACTTCCAAATAGCAAGAAAATAGTTTACTTAACTTTTGATGATGGACCAACGCCAAAAATTACTGATTTTGTGCTTTCTGAATTAAGCAAATTTAAAGCAAAAGCTACTTTTTTTTGCATTGGAGCAAACATTAAAAAGCACCCAAATTTGTTTGCAGAAATTTTAGCAGACGGACATCAAATTGGAAATCACACTTTCAATCACTTGAATGGTTGGCAAACAAATAATGAAGATTATTTAGAAAATGTTTTGCTTTGTGAAAATGAAATCGAAAAAATATCAAATAATCGATATAAATTATTTCGCGCTCCTTACGGGAAAATAAGGAGTTTCCAGGCCAATATTTTATTAAAAAAAGGTTATAAAATTATAATGTGGGACGTTTTGAGTGCCGATTTTGACACTTCAATATCCAGAGAAAAGTGTTTGAAAAATGTTATCGATAACATGCAATCCGGAAGTATAATTGTTTTTCATGATAGTGTAAAAGCATTTCCTAATTTGGAATATACCTTGCCAAAAGCACTCGCTATTTTAAAAGATAGAGGTTTTGCTTTCGAAGCAATTGAATTGAAATAATCAAATTTGTTCTTGCACCAAAGAAATAATTGAATTGGCATCTAATTCGCCTGACTGTCGCCAAACCATTTCGCCATTTTTGTAGATAATTAAAGTAGGCAAACCTTTAATCCGCAGCGCTTCTGCCAATTCTTGATTTTTTTCGATGTCGATTTTTATCACTTTTGCTCTATCTCCAAGCGCAGCGGCAACATCTCTAATTACTGGATGCATTGAAATTGATTGGTCGTTCCATTCTGTGTAGAAGTCAATTAAGACCGGAATGGGTGCATTTATAAGTTCTCCGAATTTTGACATAGCCGTAAAAATATTAAACTTTATAGTACAAATATAGCTAAATTACCAATTTACACTAAACTTTTTCCTTTTTTTAGTTCGATAACTGTAATTTCTGGCCAAATTCCAACTCTTCCGGGATAGGCATGAAAGCCAAAACCACGGTTTACATAAACGTATCTTCCTAAATTTTCGTACAATCCAGCCCATTGTTTATATACATATTGCACTGGACTCCACTTGAAAAACCCAGGGATTTCAATGCCAAATTGCATTCCGTGCGTGTGACCAGAAAGTGTCAACTGAAAATGCTTCGGGTGATTTTTAATTTCATATTCCCAATGTGACGGATCGTGTGACATCAAAATTTTAAAATCATCTTTCGATAAATTATTTGCTGCTTTATTCAAATCTCCTGCTTGTTTGAATCCTTTCCCCCAGTTTTCGACACCGACAATCGCTATTCTATCGTTTCCTTTTTGAATGAATTTGTGGTCATTTAAAATCAAATCAAAGCCAATTTCTCCATATAGATTTTTTATAGCTTCAAAATTTACCTCTTTTGCATTTTGATTTGGCCATGTTACATATTCACCGTAATCGTGGTTGCCCAAAACAGAGAATTTCCCAAATTCATATTTTTTGATTTTGTTAAAAGTTTCCAGCCATGGTTTCATTTCATGGGCGTGCGTATTCACAATATCGCCGGTAAATAATATCATGTCGGCTTCTTGTTTGTTAATCAAATCAATCGCGTATTCAATTTTTTCTTTGTTGTCAAAACTTCCGCTATGAATATCTGATATTTGCGTAAACTTGAAACCATCAAAACTTTCTGGCAAATCCGGAAAATACAAAGTTTGTTTTAAAACTTTAAAATTGTATTTGCCTTCAAAAATCCCGTATATTAAAGACGCAAATGGAATGGCTGCTAAACCCAGAGCAATTTGACTTACAAATTTTCTTCTCGATGGAAATATGTTTTTTTCAACATCATTATTGACAAAAAAGTTGATTGCTCCTGCACACAATCTGAATAAATCTTCGCCAAGCATCGTGATTGTAAAAATTAATTTGGGAACATAAAAAATTAAGAAAACTGCCATTGTCAACATGGTTTGTCTTGTTTGTCCAACACTTCGGTCGAATTTTGAGAAAGAATAGACCAAAAAAACCAAAAGAAAGAGACTGAAAATTTGGTATGAAATTAAGATCCAGCGCACTTTTATTAAAGTTTTGATGGCTTGAAAAGCATAGATTTCAATAAGAAAAAGTACAATTCCTAGAAAGAGAAGTCGAATCAACATTTAACGAAATTTTTATACAAATTAACAAAGATAAAAATCATTGCAAGTAATTATTAAATTTTATTTAACGAAAATAACTTTAGTAATACTCAAAACAATTTTAGAATTAAATACATTTGTAAAAATTAACAATGTAGTGAATCAAGTCAATAAATTTAAAATTTTTAACGATCCAATTTACGGGTTTATTTCTATTCCCAATTCTTTAATATACGATTTAATTCAACATCCGTATTTTCAGCGGCTGAGAAGGATTTCACAAATGGGATTGTCTTATTTGGTTTATCCAGGTGCCAATCACACAAGGTTTCACCATGCTTTGGGTTGTATGCACATTATGCAAAAAGCAATCGATGTTTTAAGATTCAAAGCAATCGAAATTTCTGCGGAAGAAGAAAAAGCATTGTACATTACGATTTTGCTTCACGACATTGGACATGGTCCATTTTCTCACGCGATGGAACATAGCATTGTAGAAAAAGGAAATCACGAGTTGATTTCGTTGCAGTTTATGCATAAATTGAATAAAGAATTCAATGGAGAACTCGATTTGGCGATTCAAATTTTTACAGGAAATTACCTCAGAAATTTTATGTTGCAATTGGTTTCTAGTCAATTAGACATGGACAGAATGGACTATTTGCAACGCGACAGTTTTTATTCTGGAGTGGCAGAAGGGTCGATAAATGCAGATAGACTGATTCAAATGATGAACGTTGTGGATAATAATTTGGTTATTGAAGAGAAAGGAATTTATTCTGTAGAAAATTTTCTAATCGCAAGAAGGTTAATGTATTGGCAGGTTTATTTTCATAAAACAAGTTTGGTAGCTGAATTGATTTTAACTAAAATTCTAAAAAGAGCAAAAGAACTATCACAAAAAGGAGAAAGTTTAAATTGCAGTGAGGCGTTGAGTTATTTCTTGAATAATAAAATTGAAGTAGAAAACTTTGACGATTTAATTTTAGAGAAATTTTCAGAATTAGATGATTACGACATTATCAGCGCGTTGAAGGATTGGCAAAACCACAACGATTTTATTTTAAGCACTTTAAGTAAAATGATAATTAACAGAGATTTATTAAAAATTACAATGAGTGACGAAAAATTTACTCAAATAGAAATTGATGAATATGTTCGGAAGTATGCTGACTTGCAAAATATATCTTTGAGCGATAGTAATTATTTTGTTTTTAAAGGCAAAATAAGAAATCAAGCTTATAATAAAAACCAGCAACAAATTCAGGTTCTAAAAAAGAACAAAGAAGTGGTAGATATTATTTTCGCCTCCGATCAATTAATTTTAAAAGCATTGACTAAAAATATTTCAAAATATTACATTTGTTTTCCAAAACTACTGATATAAAATTAAATTTTAAATCTTAATTTTTATATTTTTGCAAATATGAAATTCACAGCAACGCAAATAGCAGAAATTCTCGAAGGAGAAATAATTGGCAATCCGAATGTTGAGGTTTCTAAATTATCAAAAATTGAAGAAGGCGAAAATGGCTCACTGACTTTTTTGAGCAATCCGAAATACAATAACCATATTTATACGACAAAAGCTTCGGTAACCATCGTAAATAAAGCCTTTGTGGCAGAACATGGTGTTGAAACTACAATGATAAAAGTAGAAGATGCGTACGGCGCTTTTACTAAAATTTTGGAATTCTATAGTCAATTTAAAAATAATAAAACCGGCATAGAAACACCTTCTAAAATTCACGAAAATGTAAAATATGGTACGAATTTATACTTAGGAAGTTTTAGTACCATTAGTTCAAACGTTATTTTGGGCGATAATGTAAAGATTTACCCAAATTGTTTTATCGGAGAAAATGTAGTAATTGGCAATAATGTTAGTATTTTTGCTGGTGCTAAAATTCATTCTGAAACAGAAATTGGAAACAATTGTGCCATTTATTCAGGAGCGATTATTGGTGCGGACGGTTTTGGTTTCGCTCCCAATGCTGATGGAACTTTTACGAAGATACCTCAAATTGGAAATGTAATCATTGAAGATAATGTTGATATTGGCGCCGGAACCACAATCGATAGGGCCACCATGGGTTCTACTATTATAAGAAAAGGTGTGAAATTAGACAATCAAATTCAGATTGCGCATAATGTTGAAATTGGTGAGAACACCGTAATTGCGGCTCAAACAGGCATTGCTGGTTCTACAAAAATTGGAAAAAATTGCATGATTGGCGGGCAAGTTGGTATCGCAGGACATTTGGTAATTGGCAACAACGTTAGGGTACAAGCGCAGTCGGGAGTTGGCAGAAACATAAAAGACAATGAGATTTTGCAAGGAAGTCCTTCCTTTGGTTATAACGATTTTAGTAAATCTTATGTGCATTTTAAGAATTTACCAAAAATTGTATTAGAATTAGAAGAACTAAAAAAAACTTTAAAAAACAAACAATAAAAAACCATGGTTAAACAAAAGACCATCAAAAACGAAATTTCACTTTCGGGCGTTGGATTACATACAGGAAGAGAAGTAAAAATGACTTTCAAACCAGCTCCTGTAAACAACGGTTTTACTTTCATCAGAATTGATTTGGAAGGAAATCCGGTTATTGAAGCCGACGCAAATTACGTTGTAAACACACAAAGAGGTACCAATTTAGAAAAATTAGGGGTTAAAATTCAAACACCAGAACACGTTTTGGCGGCTTTAGTTGGTTGTGATTTAGATAACGTTATTATAGAACTTAACGCATCTGAATTGCCAATTATGGATGGTTCTGCCATTTATTTTGTAGAAGCTTTAGAAAAAGCAGAATTTGTTGAACAAGATAGTTTTAGGAAGTTTTATGTTGTAAAAGAAGTGATTTCGTTTACCGATGAAGCTACAGGAAGTGAAATAATTGTTATGCCATCGGAAGATTATCAAGTTACGACAATGGTTGATTTTGGTACAAAAGTGCTAGGAACTCAAAATGCAACTTTAAAAAGTATTGCAGATTTTAAAAATGAAATTGCAAATGCAAGAACTTTTAGTTTTCTTCATGAATTAGAATCCCTTTTAGACGAAGGTTTAATAAAAGGGGGCGATTTAAATAATGCCATCGTTTATGTAGACAAAGAAATTTCTGAAAAAACAATGAACAATCTCAAAGTTGCTTTTGGGAAAGATAAAATTTCTGTAAAACCAAATGGTATTTTAGATAATTTGAATTTACACCATCCAAATGAAGCCGCAAGACACAAACTTTTAGATGTAATTGGAGATTTATCGTTGATTGGAACAAGAATAAAAGGAAAAGTTATTGCCAATAAACCCGGACATTTTGTAAACACACAATTCGCAAAAAAAATGGCCAAGATCATTAAAATCGAACAAAGAAATCACGTTCCAACATTCGATTTACATCAAGAACCATTGATGGATATTCATAAAATTATGAGTATTTTGCCTCACCGTCCTCCATTTTTGTTTATCGACAGGATTATAGAAATGAGTGAAAATCATGTTGTGGGAATGAAAAATGTCACGATGAACGAGAGTTTTTTTGTGGGACATTTTCCAGAAGCACCAGTTATGCCAGGGGTTATTATTGTTGAAGCAATGGCACAAACTGGAGGAATTTTGGTTTTGAGTACCGTTCCAGATCCCGAAAATTACCTTACGTTTTTTATGAAAATAGACAATGTGAAATTCAAACACAAGGTTTTGCCTGGTGATACATTAATTTTTAAATGTGAATTGATAACACCAATCCGAAGAGGAATTTGTCATATGCAAGCAAATGCTTATGCCAACGGAAAACTCGTGGCAGAAGCAGAATTAATGGCGCAAATTGCTAGAAAACAATAATTTGTTGTAAGTTTCAGGTTTGAAATTAAAAACCTGAAACCTTAAACTTTAAACAAAATAAACAAATTAACAATGAATCAACCTTTAGCTTACGTTCATCCGGGCGCAAAAATAGCCAAAAATGTTGTTATTGAACCTTTTACAACCATTCACAACAATGTTGTTATTGGTGATGGAACTTGGATAGGATCTAACGTAACCATAATGGAAGGCGCAAGAATAGGAAAAAATTGTAATGTTTTTCCCGGGGCAGTAATTGCCGCAGTGCCACAAGATTTAAAATTTGGCGGGGAAGATTCCTTAGCGATAATCGGGGATAATTGCACTATTCGTGAATGTGTTACCATCAACAGAGGAACGATTGCTTCTGGGCAAACCACTTTGGGAAACAATTGTTTGATAATGGCAACGGCACATATTGCTCATGATTGTCACATTGGCGATAATGCAATTATTGTAAATGGAGTAGCTCTTGCAGGACATGTCACTGTTGGAAAATTCGCTATTATTGGCGGATTAGCCGCTGTTCATCAGTTTATCCACATTGGCGATCACGCCATGATTTCTGGGGGTTCTTTGGTTAGAAAAGACGTTCCGCCATTTACTAAAGCAGCAAAAGAGCCACTTTCTTATGTTGGAATAAATTCTGTTGGCTTAAGAAGAAGAGGATTTACAACAGAAAAAATCAGAGAAATTCAAGAAATTTACAGGATTTTATACCAGAAAAACTACAATACTACGCAAGCGATAGGTATCATTGAAGCCGAAATGGAAGCAACTCCTGAGCGAGATGAAATATTAGATTTTATCAGAAATTCTTCTCGTGGCGTAATGAAAGGTTATTCTGGGAATTATTAATATTACAAAAAAAAATCAATTTCAAAAATCAAATTCAAAAATCTAAAATCTTAATTATAAAATGGCATCTACATCAGATATAAAAAACGGATTGTGTATCAAATTTAACAACGATATTTACAAAATCATCGAATTTCTTCATGTTAAACCAGGAAAAGGACCAGCATTCGTAAGAACAAAATTGAGAAGTTTAACCAACGGAAAAGTACTTGACAACACATTTTCTGCAGGTCATAAAATTGAAGAAATACGAGTAGAGAACCACAAATTTCAATTTCTTTATCCAGAAGGTGATTTATTTCACTTTATGAATGTAGAATCTTATGAGCAAATTTCTTTAAATAAAGCCATATTAGATGCCCCAGATTTGTTAAAAGAAGGGGAAAACGTAATGATTTCTATCAACACTGAAACCGATTTGCCGCTTTCTGTAGATATGCCTTCTTCTGTTGTTTTAGAAGTAACCTATTCTGAACCAGGCGTTAAAGGAAATACTTCTACCAATGCTACAAAACCAGCGACCGTAGAAACTGGAGCAACTGTAAATGTACCATTGTTTATCAATGAAGGTGATAAAATTAAAATTGATACCGCAACAGGTTCTTACATGGAACGAGTGAAGGAGTAGATAATCTGTCAGTTAGATCATTTTAATTCTATTTAATTAACTAATTGCATATTCCTAAATTATCATTTTCTACTTCTCACATTTACTAATTTACTAATTGATAATATGAAATTCAATAAATCCCATTCTTTAGAAGAAATTGCGCAATTGCTTAACTGCGAATTTGTTGGCAATAAGCAATTTGAGGTCTTGGGTATGAACGAAATTCATGTTGTTGAAAAAGGAGATATTGTATTTGTCGACCATCCGAAATATTACGACAAAGCTTTACAGTCAAAAGCTTCCATTGTTTTAATCAACAAAAAAGTTGATTGTCCAGAAGGTAAAGCGCTGTTGATTTCTGATGATCCTTTT
The DNA here is from genome assembly GCA_943324165.2 of Bdellovibrio sp. ZAP7. Taxonomy (GTDB): domain Bacteria; phylum Bacteroidota; class Bacteroidia; order Flavobacteriales; family Flavobacteriaceae; genus Flavobacterium. Next base: position 10,004 of record CALPKO020000021.1, read on the forward strand.
AGAGATTTTAATAAATTGACAAATCATTTCAAACCTTTTCAACCTACCAATCATGCAATCGCTGTATCTGCAAAAATCGGAGAAAATACCATTATTCAGCCAAATTCCTTTATCGGAAATCATGTTGTAATAGGTAAAAACTGTATTATTCATTCTAATGTTTGCATTTACG
>CALPKO020000022.1 GCA_943324165.2 Bdellovibrio sp. ZAP7
CTCATCTTTATAAATAAATCGAAACAAATCACATAAATTCTTGCTGTTATTCTTGTTGATTTCGCCAGAAACTAACGGAACTCTCGCAGAATGGATGGTAGATAAAGGCATTTTACCGCCCTGATAGTCAATATAAAAAGAACTGTCTTTGTTAAAAACCCTAGCAATAGGTGTTTTTTGTTTTACGACTGCTTTCAAAACACCATCAATTGTAACAAATACATCCGATTGCTCGACCATATCGTTGTTGTTAACAGATTTTTCCAAGTTGTTCAAATCTAAATTAACTTTGCGAATAGTTTTTACGTCCGAATTATTTTCTATTAACAATTTATTAACCGTTTTTTTATTCAAAAATTCTTGGTCTTCTCCGAGAAATTCTACCGTCAATTTTTTTAATTTTCTATTTTCATTTCTGATTGAAGTAAAAGAATAAAAGAAAATTACTAATGCGAACATTAATACCAATCTTACGTTTATCCAAATATTTAACCAGTTGATATTTTTCATTTATTATTTTAATTATCTTATTTTCAATGTTTTAATTTAAAATAGATTTGTAATCTTTTCTTTTTTGTTATTTGTATTTAGCCAAAAGCGCCGTTTTTATATCGTTTACTAATTCGCCAATATCACCCGCGCCAATGGTTACAATTATTTTTTCATCGCTATTTTTAATGGCTTCAATTAAATTTTCTTTGGATACCAATTGCTTGTTAATATTTGTCATTTTTGTTAATAACCATTTAGAATTTACACCTTCGATTGGCATTTCGCGCGCCGGATAAATATCAAGCAAAATTGTGTTTGAAAATTGTGATAAACTCTGCGCAAAATCATCAATAAAATCTCTTGTCCGACTGAACAAGTGTGGCTGAAAAATTGCCAGCACTTTTTGATTGGGGTACAATTCTGAAACAGCCTGAACAACAGCATTTATTTCTGTTGGATGGTGTGCATAATCATCAATATAAACAACTTTATCCGTTTTTATTTGATAAGAAAACCGTCTTTTTATTCCTTTGAACGAATGGAGTGCTTTGGCAATATCCTCGCTGGTTGTCCCAAAGGTTTTTGCCATAGCAATTGCCATCAAAGCATTCATCAAATTGTGTTTTCCTGGCAAACCGAATTGCAAATTCTCAATGACTTCCGTTGGCGTTTGAACATCAAAAACATATTGACTATTTTCAATTCTTATGTTAAATGCAGTATAATTTGCATCTTCATTTACAGCGACAGTAATGCCCTGCAACGGCAAACCTTTTGCGATAAACAAATTCGACTTGTCTTGAATTTTCTCTGCAAATTCTACAAAAGATGCTTCGATGGTAGCACTGTCGCCATAGATGTCCAAATGATCAGCATCCATAGAAGTAATGCAAGCAATATTTGGATATAAATGCAAAAATGATCTGTCAAATTCGTCTGCCTCCACCACGGTAATGGTTTTTCCGTTCCCAATTAAATTGGAATTGTAATTCTCGACAATTCCTCCTAAAAAGGAAGTTACATCTGCACCACTTTCGAATAAAATATGTCCTAAGATACTTGAAGTGGTAGTTTTTCCGTGCGTTCCTGCCACTGCAAAACAAAAAGTGTCTTTTGTGATTATGCCTAAAACTTCTGCTCTTTTTTTAATTTGAAAATGGCTGCCTAAAAAATAATTCCATTCTGAATGCGATTTTGGAACTGCTGGTGTAATAACAACCAAAGTGTTTTCGCTATAAAAATCTATTGGAATCAATTCGATATTGTCTTCAAAATGAATAGCAATACCACTCTCTATCAATTGGTCCGTTAATGAAGTTGGTGTTTTGTCGTAACCAGCCACATTTTTGCCGATGGTTTTGAAATAACGCGCCAAAGCACTCATTCCGATACCACCGATTCCGATAAAATAGACGTTATGTATTTGGCTCAGGTTCATTTTATCAATTTTATAATTTCGTCAACAATATCTTTTGTTGCATTGGTTTTGGCTAACTTCGAAATGTTTTCAGACAATTCGATTTGCTCCTTTTCATTGTTCAATAAATTACTAAAAACATTATTGAATTGGGTGTCCAATTCGATTTCTTTAATCATCAAAGCACCATTTTTATCAACAATTGATTTGGCATTTTTCGTTTGGTGATCTTCGGCAACATTGGGTGAAGGAATAAAAATGACAGGTTTTCCAACAATACAAAGTTCTGAAACTGAAGACGCACCAGAGCGAGAAATTACGATATCTGCTGCGGCATAAACCAAATCCATTCGGTCAATAAATGCCAAAACTTGAACGTTTTTATTTTCGTTGTAATGTTTGTATTCTTCAAAGTACAACTTGCCACACTGCCAAATAATCTGTACATTTTGTGATGAAAAATTCACCAATTCTTTTGCTATCAATTGATTGATTCTTCTTGCGCCAAGACTTCCGCCAAGAATTAATAATGTTTTTTTATCATCAGCAAGTTTAAAATAGTCAATTGCTTCTTGTCTTTTTCCTTTGATAGCAATCAAATCTTGACGAACCGGATTTCCAGTCATTACTATTTTATTTTTAGGGAAAAACTGTTCTAGGTTTTCGTAAGCCACACAAATTTTATTGGCTTTACGGCTCAACCATTTGTTGGTGATTCCGGGATAAGAATTTTGTTCTTGAATTACGGTAGGAATTCCAGCACTGGCAGCAACTCTGAGTAAAGGTCCGCTTGCAAAACCTCCGGTGCCAATCACTACGTTGGGTTTAAAATCGCGAATAATTGTTCTAGATTTTAATAAACTTGAAATTAATTTTAAAGGGAAAAGTGAATTATCTAATGTTAATCTTCTCTGAATACCCGCAATCCACAAACCAATGATTTTGTATCCCGCCTGAGGCACTTTTTGCATTTCCATTTTGTTGTTTGCACCTACAAAAAGGATTTCACAATCTGGAAAACGCAATTTTAATTCATTGGCAATAGCAATGGCTGGATAAATATGTCCACCCGTTCCGCCACCACTCAATATGAATTTTAAATTTGTCATTTTCTTAAATCTATTATCTCTTTGTCTATTGTCTTTTTAATCTATTTATTCTTCACCGCATTCATCGGATTTCTTGCCGAATCAGTAATCGAATAATCTTCATTTTCTTCTTCATCAAGAACCTCATTTTCGGTGGCATCTTCTTCTAATTGTTTGTCGATTAATTTATCCAACGCTATTTTTCTTTGTTCTCTTTCGTCTAATTCTTGTGCAATTTCTTCCTCTTTTTTGGTTACACTTATTATGATTCCAATAGCGATGCAAGTCATCCAAATGGAACTTCCTCCGCTACTTACCAATGGCAGCGTTTGTCCGGTAACTGGTAATAATTGAACTGCAACGCCCATATTAATTAATGCTTGAAAAATAATTGGAAACCCAAGTCCAACAACCAACAATCTTCCGAAAGGTGAATTGGCTTTGTGGGCAGCAATGATGAACCTAAAAAACAACAATAAATAAAGCAACAAAACCCCAAAACCTCCTATCAATCCATATTCTTCCACAATAATAGCGAAAATAAAATCTGAAGAAGATTGAGGCAAAAAGTTTTTCTGAACACTTTTTCCCGGCCCTAAACCATAAACTCCACCGGAAGCGATAGCAGTTTTTGCTTTTTCAATTTGATAATCATCATCGGTTATTTCTTTATTGTTGGAAAAAAAATTTCCTACTCTATTTTCCCACGTTTTTACCCGCCCAAATATTTTTGGTGTGTTATCAGGATTCGTTTTTTCGACAACTTTTGCTGTGATAATAAACAAGGTAAAAAGAGCAATTCCGCCACCAATAACAATTGTAATGAACTTAAACGGATAATTTCCAACAAAAGTTAACATCAACACCATCGAAAATATTAGTGCTGCCGTTGAGAAATTGTTGGGCAAAATCAGCATTAATGTTATTCCTACAGGAATCCACAAATCGATAAATGAGGATTTAAAAGTCAATGGTTCCGTTTGTGTTTTAGACAAATACCTGGCAACATAAACCATTAAAACAATAAATGCCAAAGCAGAAGTTTGAAAAGAAATTCCCACAAACGGCACCTGAATCCATCGCGTTGCACTGCCTTGTTCTACTCCAAAAAATAGGGTATATGTCAAAAGTATCCAAACAATTGGTAAAGCAATTCTTGAAATACTGCGAAAATAATGGTACGGTACTTTTTGAATTTGGTAAAGGATAAAAAATCCAAATATAATATGCACAGCATGTTTCAAAAGATAACCTAAGGTGTTCCCAGTGCCATGATTCATATAAGCCAAATTACTACTTGCACTAAAAACAGGCATGAACGAAAACATGGCCAATAGCGCCACGAACGACCAAATGCCCTTGTCTCCTTTTAATGTGTTGAGTAATTTTATCATATTGTATTTAGAATTTAGATTTTAGAATTTAGAATTGTGCTAATCCTAAAATCTAATTTATTTTGTATTTTTTATTTTACAATTCATTGTTTTTAATGTGCTTACAAATATTGAAGTCAACTCATTTCCTTCGTTCCAAACTATATCTAATTCTGTTTTATCAATCCAATTTTTATCGGAAATAATTTCTAACCAAAATAGAGTTTCGTCAGATTCTTCTAAAACAATATTCATTTTTGAAACAAACTCTCGATCGCTTCTAGCCCTGCATACAGCTCTGTAATTTGCACCGACTGAAGTTCCGCTTTTCACAATTTGATTAGAAATAACCCTTCCGGAAATTGTATTGGGTAGCTTTTCTACTAAATCAATAACCATCAATGAAAAGTTCTTTGTTCTAAATTTCAAATCTGTCATTTTATTAATTATATTTTCTGAAATCTAAATTCTAAAATCTAAATTACAAATTACAAATCCTGCACTGCAGCTTTAAATTGATTTCCTCTGTCTTCATAGTTTTTAAACAAATCAAAACTTGCGCAACATGGCGAAAGTAAAACCGTATCGCCTTTTTCAGCTATGCGTTGTGATAATTTTACAGCATCTTGCATATCATCTACTTCAATCATTATATCCACCACATTTCCAAAAGTATCGATGATCTTTTTATTGTCCATTCCCAGACAAACAATGGCTTTTACTTTTTCTCGAACCAACGACATCAATTCGGTGTAATCATTTCCTTTGTCCACACCTCCAACAATCCAAACTGTTGGCGCAGTCATGCTGTCTAAAGCATAGAACGTTGCGTTTACATTCGTGGCTTTTGAATCGTTAATGTATTGCACATGCTGAATTTTCAACACTTTTTCTAATCGATGTGGCACACCTTCAAAATTCGACATACTTTGTTTGATTGTCTCTTTTCTAATTTTGAGCAACTGCGCTACTGATGTTGCGGCCATTGCATTTTTAATATTGTGCTTTCCTTCTAGTGCTATGTCCATTGTGTCCATTGTAAATTCGTCGTTTTTAGTTATTATTTTCATGGTTGTGTTGTTTAATGATGCTCCAAATTCTAGTTGTTTTGAAATCGAAAAAGGAACTATTTGTGCTTTTGTTTTGTTGTTTTTAAACCATTGTGCAATTGCTTCATCATCATCATCAAAAATTAAAAAGTCCTTTTCATCTTGCTTTTGCGTTATTCTAAACTTCGAGGCGATGTAATTTTCATATTTATATTCATACCTATCTAAATGATCCGGACTAATATTCAACAAAATCGCAATATGCGGTTTATACTCGAAGCAGCCATCTAATTGAAAACTGCTCAATTCTAAAACATAGATGTCAAAATCATTTTCTGCGACTTGCCAAGCAAAACTCTTTCCTATGTTTCCTCCTAAACCTACATTCAAACCAGCTGATTTTAGCAAATGGTAAGTCAACATCGTTGTAGTTGTTTTGCCATTGCTTCCTGTAATACCGACTGTAATTGCATTGGTGTACGGAAAAGCAAACTCAATTTCGGAAATCACCGGAACTTTCTTTTCTATTAATTGCTTTACAATTGCAGATTTTTCAGGAATTCCGGGGCTTTTCATAACCAAATCGGCATTCAAAATCAGGCTTTCAGTATGTGTTTCGTCTTCCCATTCAATTTCATATTTATCAAGAACTTCCTTGTACTTCTCGTTTATTTTTCCAAAATCAGAAACAAAAACTTCAAATCCTTCTTTTTTCCCTAAAATTGCGGTTCCCACGCCACTTTCTCCGCCTCCTAGGATCACTAATCTTTTCATTTTAAATTACGAATTACGAATTACGAATTCTCAATTGTCAATCAATTTTCAATTGGCATTTTTTTTCTTTATTGCAATTTGAATACTTCCCAAAATTTTGCAAATTTCTTCTGCATCATTAAAAAGACTTTCAAATTCCTCTGTTTTTATATAATCTGTTTCCTTTAATAGCTTTAACCAATAAATGGTTTCCCGTGTTTCTTTGTAAGAAATACTAATTTTTGATAAAAAATCTCTTTCTGACTGTCCTCCAATTGATTCTTCAATATTTGCTCCTATTGAAGTACCACTTCTTAATATTTGTTTGCTTAACACGAACTATTTCTTCTCATTTGTTAAGTATTTGTATAAATTTATTATTCTAACAGCAAACAAAAAAGATTTCTGTTGAACAATATTTTCTTTCATAATAATAATTTTTAATTCGTAATTCGTAATTTCTAATTGATTATCTGAGTTTCAAAGTCACAATAGAAAGAATTGCCAAAAGAATCCCCACAATCCAAAAACGCGTGACGATTTTACTTTCGTGATAACCTTTCTTCTGATAATGATGGTGTAATGGCGACATCAGAAAGATTCTTCGACCTTCTCCGAAACGTTTTTTAGTATATTTAAAGTAACTTACTTGAAGAATAACCGAAAAATTCTCGACCAAAAAGATACCGCAAAGCAAAGGAATCATCAGTTCTTTTCTGACTGCAATTGCCAAAACAGCTATTATTCCACCAATGGTTAAACTTCCTGTATCTCCCATAAATACTGATGCTGGATACGAGTTATACCATAAAAATCCAATTAATGCGCCTACAAACGCAGCTATAAAAACGGTCATCTCACCAGAATTTGGAATGTACATGATGTTGAGATAATTGGACAAAATGATGTTTCCAGAAACATAAGTAAAAAGCCCTAACGAAATCACCGAAATAGCTGATGTCCCTGCGGCCAATCCGTCAATTCCATCTGTCAAATTTGCTCCATTAGAAACCGCAGTGATTATAAAAATTACGACTGGAATGAAAATTAACCAAGCCCATTTTTCATACCCTTCGCCCGTCCAAGCCAAAACTTCTGCATAGTCAAATTCGTTGTTCTTGAAAAACGGAATTGTTGTGGTTGTAGATTTTTCTTCAAGAGGCATTCTCGTAATTTCCGTTTGATTCTGAGATTTATAAGTATAGGTTGATGCGGCATCTTGACGCACAGTAACCCCAGGATGCAAGTACAAAACTGAACCAACAATCAGTCCCAATCCGACTTGCCCAATCACTTTAAAAACGCCTTTCAAACCTTGTTTGTCTTTTTTGAAAATCTTGATATAATCATCAATAAAGCCAATTGTTCCCATCCAAAGCGTAGTAACTATTAACAGAATGATGTATATATTATCTAGTTTAGTCAACAAAACCACTGGAATCAAAGTCGCAATAATAATGATTAAACCACCCATTGTTGGCGTTCCCGCTTTCTCATTTTGTCCTGCCAAACCTAATTCTCTCACTGTCTCACCCACTTGCTGATTTCTCAGAAAATTGATAATGCGCTTTCCAAAAATCGTAGAAAGCGACAACGAGATAATCACGGCCAAAGCGGAACGAAAAGTGATGTACTGAAAAACACCTGCTCCCGGAAAGTTGAGCGCTTTGTGCAAATAATCGAATAAATAGTATAACATTTGATTCGTTTTTTTGGTTTATAATTGATTTTTATTTTATTTCTAATTTATTCGAATAATCATTTCTCCCGGTGGAAAAACCATTCCTCCCGGTGGAAAAATCACTTCTCCTGGTGGAAAAACCATTTTTGACAGATTGAAAATCGTTTTTAATAACGCTATAAGAACTTCAACAACGATAATTTTTAATTCGTAATTCGTAATTTAAAACTCATTTCCCTAACAATTCTAATATTTCAGAAACCGTTTCCATATCATCAAAATGATGTCTAATGCCATCAATTTCTTGGTAATTTTCGTGTCCTTTTCCTGCAATTAAAATAATGTCGTTGGTTTGTGCCAATTGACAAGCCATTTTGATTGCCTGTTTCCTATCTATTATTGAAACAGCCTTTTTATAGTTTTGAGGTTCAACACCTTTCTCCATTTCTTCGATAATGGTTTGAGGGTTTTCCGTCCGAGGATTGTCTGATGTAATAATCACTTTGTCACTCAACATCGAAGCAATATTCGCCATTATTGGTCGTTTGGTTTTGTCTCGATCGCCGCCACAACCCACCACTGTAATCAATTGTTCGTTTTTTGTACGAATGTCGTTGATGGTTTTCAATACGTTTTCTAAAGCATCTGGCGTATGGGCGTAATCTACAATGGCCGTAATTTTTTCGTTAGAAACTATGAACTGAAATCTGCCTGAAACACTTTCTAATTCAGATAAAATGCGCAAAACTTCGAGATTATCTAACCCCAATTCTACCGCGGTGCCATAAATCGCCAATAGATTATAAGCATTAAAAGTGCCAATCAATCGCACCCAAACCTCATTATTATTGATTTTTAACAATAATCCTGACAGTTGATTTTCTAAAATCTGTGCTTTATAATCGGCATACGTTTTCAGTGCGTAGGTCAATTTTCTGGCCGCAGTGTTTTGCAACATCACCATGCCATTTTTGTCGTCGATATTCGTTAATGCAAAAGCAGTTTTTGGTAAATCGTCAAAAAAAGCTTTTTTTACATCTCTGTACTCTGCAAAAGTTTTGTGATAATCTAAGTGATCGTGTGTAATGTTGGAGAAAATTCCGCCAGCAAAAGTTAGCGCTTCCGTTCTTTTTTGATGAATTCCGTGAGAACTTACTTCCATAAAACAAAACTGAACCCCATCAGCAACCATTTCTCTCAAAAATCGATTAATTGTAAGCGAATCAGGTGTTGTATGCGTAGCTTTATATTCTTTTTCATCAACCAAAATCTTCACTGTCGAAAGCAATCCGACTTTAAAACCAGCTTTTTTAAACAATTGATACAGTAAAGAAGCAACTGTTGTTTTGCCATTTGTGCCGGTAATTCCAACTAATTTTAAATCTTTTGATGGATTATCATAAAAGTTAGCCGCCATAATTGCCAACGCTTTGTTAGTGTCTTTCACTTGTATGTAAGTAATTCCAACAACAATATTTTCTGGAAATACATCACAAACAATTGCGACAGCGCCAAGACTAATAGCTTTTTCAATAAAATCGTGACCGTCTGAAATCGTGCCACGGATTGCTACAAAAACATCGTTTTGTGCAATTTTTCTCGAATCGAAATCAATTGCATTGATGTTTACATCTGCGTTTCCTTTGATGGCCTCGATGTTGACTTTATATAATATTTCTTTTAAGACGTTCACGATAATTCTAAGATTATTGTTTTTGATTTATCCAACTTTACCCCAGGATTAAGCGATTGTTTTTTAACTTTTCCAACGCCAATGGCTTTTACTTTTATGCCTAGATTTTCCAGCAATGTTACCGCATCCATACCTGACATCCCTTTTACATTCGGAATCGTATCGTATTTCAAAGCTACTTTTTCGTCAAATCGATTAAAATTTCTTTCTTGACTTTGATTTTTCTTTTTCAAATTTTTAACCACATTCATCGTTGGCGAATCTGTAAAAATCTTTTGTGCAATTCGTTTAAAAACGGGTCCCGCAACATCAGCTCCGTAATAATTATTGTTAATGGTACTTGGTTTATGCACTACAACAATACAAGAATATTTAGGGGCATCTGCTGGAAAAAATCCAACAAAAGACGAAGCATAATATTGGTCTGCACCACCATTTTTGGCGTAATCTACTTGTGCAGTTCCTGTTTTTCCTGCCATCGAAAAATCGCGAGAATACAATTTAGAACCGGTTCCTTTTTTAACCACATTTTTCAAAACTGCCGTTACTTTCGCAACCGTTTCATCTGAACAGATCTTAGGATTAATCACAATTTTATCAAACTTTTTGATGGTA
>CALPKO020000023.1 GCA_943324165.2 Bdellovibrio sp. ZAP7
ATCATAATATGAGCTACGTTGATTTCGCCTCTATTGTCGCGAATGTCTAAAACTTTCAAGATATGATAACCGTAACGTGTTCGAACAGGCATCGAAATATCGCCTTTTTTAGTTTTAAAAGCCGCTGATTCAAATGGATAAACCATTCGAAAAGCAGAAAAATAGCCCAAATCTCCACTGTTTTCTTTTGCAGATGGATCTTGAGAAAACTGTTTTGCAAGTTTAGAAAAATCTTCACCACCCAAAGCTTTCTTTCTGATATCGAGCATTTGATTATAAACTTTTAACGTGTCGGCAGAAACAGCGTTTTCTTCTAAGTTTAATAATATATGCGCAGCATTAACTTCTTTTAAAGAACGATTGTATCCTTCTTCAATTAATTCTTTAGTGACTTTTGTATCTGTAATGTAATTTTTGGCTAATTGAGTTCGGTATGAAGCCAGCTCAGATTTGTATTTTGGATTGTTTTCTAAACCAAGTTTGTTGGCTTTGTTTATTTTTAACTTGTAGCCGATAAATAAATCTAAATATTTGTCCAAATCTTTTTGAGAATCGTCTTTTACTAAATCAATGTTTTTTTTGTAAATTCTAGAAAATTCATCAGTATAATAAGGTTTATTATCGATGGTAAACAACACTTCTCTTGTGCTATTTTGAGCGTAAGTTGCAAGATTTAAAGAAATTAATAACCCGAAAAACAATTGCTTCATTTTCATTTGTAAATAATATTTGTTTTTAATTTGATTAGTTTAAGAAAAAAAAATAAATTTTAGGGAAAAATTATTTTTTTTTAATCAACAAAATTAACAATTCAATTACATTATGCAAGTTTGTGCGATACTATTAACAAAAAATTAAATGCTTCATTTTTCAAAATGTAAAACAGGACATTTAATTCTATAAATTTTTCAATTTAACTACATTGAAACAATTATAAACTCACTTCGCCTATTGGCTTGGTGTTCTTCTTCGTTGCATTTTACGCCGTCAGCACATTTATTGATCAATTGTGATTCGCCAAAACCTGTTGCAGTCAATCTATCGGCGGAAATTCCGTTTTGTATTAACCATTCCATTGTAGATTTCGCACGATTTTCTGAAAGAACCTGATTGTTTTGAGTAGATTGTCGACTGTCGGTATGGGCGTTTATATTAATTTTCATTTTCGGATATTCATTCATCAGAACCAATACTTTTTGTAGTTCGATTTCCGCATCAGGACGAATATAATACTTATTTAAATCAAAAAATATTTTCTTGATTCCAATTTTTGGACCAACATCATCACCTAACGCAAATTGAACATTTCGGTTTTCTAAACCTAGTAAACAAGTGGTTTCTCCGTTGCTTTTTGGAATATTTACATTAATCTCTTTGGTTTCAAATCCATTTTTTGCTGCCCTAACATAATAACTTTGACCACAGAAAACATCAAATTTAAAAACACCAAACACATCTGAAAATACTTCCTTTATGACATTGAATTTTTCGTCAAAAAAAGTAACTTTTGCTTCAGATAAAGTTTGTGAAGTTTGACTATCAAAAACTTTACCAGCTAAAATTTGATGACATGTTAGTTTTTTGGTTTCATAAAATTGATAAATATCATCGTTCCCTTTGCCCCCATTACGATTAGAGCTAAAATAACCAATTCGGGTTTTATCATTAATCAAAAAAGCAAAATCATCTTGGTTAGAATTCAACGGTTTACCAACATTTTCAACTGGTTGAAAAACAGCATCATCACTCATTTCTGACATAAAAACGTCTAAGCCACCTAGTCCAGGATGTCCATCTGAAGCAAAGTACAAAACGTTGTCGTTTGAAAAAAACGGAAATGATTCTTTCCCCTCTGTATTGATTGTCGTTCCCAAGTTTTCTGGAATTCCGTAAGTGCCATCTTCCCTGATTTGCACTTTAAAAATATCAGACATTCCAAAAGCTCCAGGCATGTCTGACGCAAAATATAAAATTTTATCATCTGGACTCAAAGCAGGATGGGCGGTACTATACTGGTCACTATTAAATGGCAGTTCTTCTATTTTTGTCCATTCATTATTTTCTAAAACTGCTTTATAAAGTTTTAAAAAAGTAATTCTGTCGTTGCTTTTGCCCCTTTTTTTGTTGGTGTAGTTGTTACGGGTAAAATACATTGTTTTACCATCTTTTGTAAAAACAGCGGAAGCTTCATTAAAAATAGTATTTACTTTATTTGAAAACGGAGTTGGCATTTCCATGGTGCCATCAGATTTAACTTCTGATTCGTATAGATTAGAAAATGCCTGATTCGTAGATTTCATTTTTCTATTTACAGCGGTAGAAATTTCTCTTGCTGAAGTGAAGATTAATTTATTACCAAAAAATGCAGCACCATAATCTGAATATATTGAATTGACGTCAACATCAGATATTTTGAATCGCCACGAATTTAATTCAATTTTATTTAGATAATCTTTGTTGTTTAATAGTAGTAAAGCTCTTTTATCATTTTCATTTTTCTGAACAAAAGCGGCTAAGATTTTTTTTGCTTTATCATACTTTCCAATAGATTTTAGTGATTGTGCGAATCTATAATAATATTCTTTTTCAACATTTTGGGATAATTTAAATAATTGTTCATACCACTTTACTCCATTGTCGAAATCAGAATTAAAATAATAGCAATTTCCTAGTCTTTCGAATAACTCAACTGATTTATATCCATTTCTTGCTACTTTTTCATAAATCGAAATAGCATCAAAATAAGCCAAATCGTTGTATTTTTTATCTGCTATTTTAATGGCTGGCTCCTGACCATAAGTTCGGTAACAAATTAAATTCAAAATTAATGTTAAAAGTAAAAATTTCATTTTCATAGTTGCGTTATTAGAAAAATCGTGGGGAAATAATTTTATTGTAGTTTCTAAATAATTCGTATCGTAAGAAAATTTCATGAGAACCTGAATTATAATTGGCCAATTTGGTTGTTTCCAAATCATATCCATATCCAATATTAAAAGAATTCGTTATCTGGAATCCAACCATTGCACTCATTGCGGCATTCCAACGATAAGCAACTCCTAAGGTAAGCTTTTCATTAAATAAAAAGTTGGCAGATAAATCGATTTGAGGCGCTGCTCCTGCAACTAATTTGGCTAAAGCTGCGGGTTTAAATCCCACTTCATTATTAATCACGAAAACACGACCAGCAATTAAATAAAAATGCATTCTTTCCGTTGTAACCGATGTCATATTGTCGCTATATTGTTTGGTTTCTAAAAAATGAGGTGCCGAAATTCCGATGTAACTTATATCGGAATGATAATAAAGACCTGCGCCAATATTGGGCGAAAATCTATTGTTGATGTTGTATTGTTGGCTAATGGCATAATCCCCTGGTTTTCTCAAAGTAAGGCGATTAAAATCGACACTCATCAGATTTGCTGTAATTTTTAAACCAAATGAAAGCTCATAATCTTCTGATGTTTTTATGGTAAAAGATATATCGGCTGCAATATTATTTTCGTCTGAAATACCAATTCGATCGTTAACAAAAGACAAACCCACTCCGAAATTACTTCCTTCAATTGGAGTATGAAGAGAAGCAGTATTGGTAACGGGTGCACCCTCTAAACCCACCCATTGCGTTCGATGCAAAACAAATGCGCTTATTACACCCCTCGATCCTGCGTATGCTGGGTTAACATTTATGGTGTTATACATGTATTGCGTAAATTGTGCGTCTTGCTGCGCATAAACGCCACTCATTATAAGTAGAGAGAAAATTATAAATTTGCTTTTCATTTGTTGTCTAATATAAAATACAAGGACTAGAAACCTTTTGGACTAAATTTATCGGGATAAATATAAGAAATCTGAACTAGATTTAGTAATTCTTCATTCTTTTTAAGTAGGACAGAGTAGTGCGTTCCAACTTGCGATTCTGCCTCATAGTTGATTGTAAATCCCCTATTCGATTAATTGCATAAAATGTCGCTTTTTTTAATAGTTTTGAAAAGGAATTAACTTTTCATATTAAACTAATAAACTGTATTTTTGCAAACTTTAAAAATACAAAATGAGTTTTATTACAGAAATTGAAAAGCGGCGTACTTTTGGAATTATTTCACATCCAGATGCAGGAAAAACGACTTTAACAGAAAAATTATTGCTATTTGGCGGCGCAATTCAAGAAGCGGGCGCAGTAAAAAACAATAAAATAAAAAAAGGAGCAACTTCTGATTTTATGGAAATTGAGCGCCAAAGAGGAATATCAGTTTCAACCTCTGTTCTAGCTTTTAATTACAAGGATAAAAAAATAAATATTCTTGATACGCCAGGACACAAAGATTTTGCAGAAGACACTTTTAGAACTTTAACCGCCGTTGATAGCGTAATTGTAGTGATTGATGTCGCAAAAGGCGTAGAAGAACAAACCGAAAAATTAGTTGCGGTTTGTAGATTAAGAAACATTCCGATGATAGTTTTTATCAACAAATTGGATAGAGAAGGTAAGGACGCTTTTGATTTGATGGATGAAGTTGAACAAAAATTGGGTTTAAAAGTTACACCATTAAGTTTTCCTATTGGAATGGGTTACGATTTTCAAGGAATTTATAATCTTTGGGAAAAAAACATTAATCTTTTTAGTGGAGATAGCAGAAAAAATATTGAAGAAACCATCGCTTTTTCAGATTTACAAAGTGTAGAATTAGAAAAAATTATTGGTCAAAAACCGGCAGAACGACTTCGAGAAGAGTTAGAATTGATAGATGAAGTATACCCAAAATTTGATCAAAAGGCATATTTA
Source organism: Bdellovibrio sp. ZAP7 (assembly GCA_943324165.2). Classification (GTDB taxonomy): domain Bacteria; phylum Bacteroidota; class Bacteroidia; order Flavobacteriales; family Flavobacteriaceae; genus Flavobacterium. Next base: position 4,790 of record CALPKO020000023.1, read on the forward strand.
GACGGAAATTTACAGCCTGTATTCTTTGGTTCAGCGTTGAATAATTTTGGAGTTCGAGAATTGCTAGATTGTTTTATAAGTATAGCGCCATCTCCAAGACCAAAAGATTCTGAAACCCGTTTGGTTGATCCCAAAGAAGAAAAGATGAGTGGATTTGTTTTTAAAATTCATGCCAATATGGATCCAAAACACAGAGACAGGTTGGCATTTGTAAAAATTGTTTCAGGAACATTCGAAAGGAACAAGCCATATTTGCACGTTAGACAAAATAAAAATTTAAAATTTTCAAGTCCGAATGCATTTTTCGCTGAAAAAAAAGAAATAGTTGACATTTCCTATCCAGGTGATATTGTTGGTTTGCACGATACTGGGAATTTTAAAATTGGAGACACTTTAACAGAAGGAGAAATTATGAGTTTCAAAGGTATTCCGAGTTTTTCACCTGAGCATTTTCGTTATATTAATAATGCTGATCCTTTAAAATCAAAACAACTGGAAAAAGGTATTGACCAATTGATGGATGAAGGAGTCGCACAGTTATTTACACTTGAACTGAATAATCGAAAAATTATTGGAACAGTTGGTGCTTTGCAATATGAAGTAATTCAATACAGATTAGAACATGAATATGGAGCAAAATGCTCTTATGAAAATTTTCCCGTTCATAAAGCATGCTGGGTTAAACCAGATGATATAAAAAGTGCTGAATTTAAGGAGTTTTTAAGAATAAAACAAAAATTCATGGCAAAAGACAAGTACAATCAGTTGGTGTTTTTAGCAGATTCTGATTTTACAATTCAGATGACACAGAACAAATACCCGACCGTGAAATTATATTTTACCTCGGAATTTGAATAATTTATAATATAAATTTACGCTCTAAAATGTTAAATATTATAAAGATAATTTTAACTTAACATTAGACCTAGATTAACGTTATTTTTTGTTAAAATCTTAAAAAAAAAGTATTAAAATTTTTTTTAGAAAAAAAAGTATTATCTTTGTAAAAAGTTTGAATCTAAAATAAGAAGATTATGAAAATTAATTACAAAAAATTCTTACTTTCAATTATCACATTGACAGTAAGTTTTGCAAGTTTTGCTCAGATACCAAATGCTGACGAAGCCGGTGGTGGTGGAGATGATCCGCCTGCACCAATTAATAACCAAATTATATGGTTAGCAATATTAGGTCTGTCTTTCGCATATTTTATATTTTCTACAAGAAAAAAAAAAGCATAATGAAATTTTATTCATAATGCACTAAAATTAAAGTCTTAGTGCATTTTTTATTTGTAATATAAAACCATTTATTATTTTGTTTTTTTTTAATAAACAAAAAACGTTACTCAAAGACTTGCTATCATCAGGTTACACCGATATACATTCTCATTTAATATACGATATTGATGATGGTGCAAAAACGGCTGATGATACGGAATTTTTAACAAAATCACTTATAGATTTTGGTGCAGACTTTTTTATTACAACGCCTCATACCATTCAATTTGTTTGGGAAAATTCAAGAGAAGACATTTTACAGCAACATAAGATTTCATACAAAGTACTTCGAGAACGAAACATAAATGTTACTTTCAAAGTTGCCTCTGAATACTTGGTCGACGAATCATTTGTCAAAAGGTTTAAAACTGAACCTCTTTTAACATTAAAAGATAATTATGTCTTGGTAGAGATGTCTTACATCAACGCCCCTATTCAACTTTATGAAATAATTTTTGATTTACAAGTAGCTGGTTATATTCCTTTGCTGGCACATCCAGAGCGGTATAGTTTTTATCATAATAATTTTTCCGAATACGAAAAATTAAAGAAAGCGGGATGCTTATTTCAATTGAATTTATTGTCAACTGTTGGGTACTATGGAGAGCCTGTTTTTAATGTAGCAAAAAAATTATTAAATCAAGGAATGTATGACTTTGCTGGATCGGATGTACATCATAATAATCATATCAGAGCATTTGAAAACAAGTTGCTTATTAAAGATTTAAATCCTTTAAAGGAAGTTATAAAAAACAATTCTTTTTTTAAATCATAAAAAAAGAAGTCCTAAGACTTCTTTTTTGTTTTTACTTTCGCTATTAATTTCTGATACCAAGGTATTTTTTCTTCTTCTACGCCGTAACCATAACCATAACCGTAGCCATAACCATAACCATAACCATAACCATAACCATAACCGTAACCGTAACCATAACCTTTTTTGGTTTCAGTATCATTTAACAAAATTGACATATTTGGTAACTTATTTTCATTGTACAAGGTTTGTGGAATTTTTAGCATACTCTTATCTAAGAAGTTGGCTCTAACCACATAAATAAATACGTCAGCATATTTAGCTATTAGAAGTGTATCTGTAACTAAACTCACTGGAGCCGTATCCACAATTATGTAGTCAAACTGTTTTTTGAGTTTTTCAAATAGAAGTTCCACTTTGTTATTCATTAATAATTCCGCCGGATTTGGGGGAATAATACCTGCTGGTAAAACATAAAAATTATCATAACCATCTAATTTAATAATTAATTTTTCAATTTCTATATCTTTAGATGATAAGTAACTGGTTACACCATTTGCTGGAATGTTCATATACTGATCTAACTTTGGATTTCGAATGTCTAAACCGAGAAGCAATACTTTTTTCCCTGACAAAGCAAAAGTGCCGGCCAAATTCACTGATATAAAAGTTTTACCTTCTTTTGGGAAAGTAGAAGTTGTAAATATAGTTTTAGCTCTATTCTCGGGAACATTGCTCAATAAAAAATCTAAATTCGTTCGTACTATCCTCATTGATTCAGCGGAACTAGTTCGGCTATTGGCCTGAATCATTTCATTAGCTGTTTCTGATTTTGGAACATCTCCTACAAAAGGAATTGAGACTTTTCCTTCAATATCTTGACGTGATTTAATTTTATTGTCTAAAGAAAATTTAATAAATAAGAGTAAAAAAGGAATTAAAAAACCGAGCGCTATCCCAATCAAATAAATTATTTGCCTTCTTGGGGAAACAGGAGCAGGATCAGCATAAGCTGGATCTATAATTTTAGAGTTTGGCGCTGTTACCGCAAGGGTTATTGCATTTTCCTCTCTTTTTTGAAGTAAGTAAAGATAAAGCGATTCTTTAATTTGTTGTTTTCTACTGATTATTCTGGTTTCTTTTTCTTGCTTTGGTACTTGTCCAATTTTCCTGTTAAAAATGTTTAATTGACTTTTCGCTTCATTTATATTAATTTCTAAACTTGATTTTAGGTTTTTTATTGATCTAATAATGCTAAGTCTTAAACCACTTATTTGATTGTCAAGATTTACAATAGAGGTATTTAAATCTGTTGCAGACTGCAGAATTCTTGCTCTTTCTAAAACTTGAGAGTTGTAAGTTATTATTAAATTATATGCATCACCCTCATTAATAATATTAGTTGGAATAACCTCTTTGTTAGTACTTTTTTGAACTAATTCAAGCATGAAGTTAGCAACTTCAAATTTTGTTTCCAATTCTAGTAGAGCCTTCTCCGATTCCGAAGCAGATTTTAAAAATATATCTAATTCAGTAGGGACACCTGTAATCTTATTAAAGGACTTATAACTTTCTAAATCGTTCTCAACACTATCTAGTTCTTTGGATATACTTTTAATTCTTTTATTTATAAAAACATCTGTGTTTTTAGCAACTATATTTTTATCCGCAATACCATCTTCATTATAATTTTTTATTAAAGTATTTAAAAAGTCTACGCCTTGCTCTTTTACCTTGTCTACAATTGAAAGATTCAGGACACTACTAGTAGTTTTATTCGACAATTCAATTTTTAATCTTTTTTGATATGCATCTACTACATTATCTAATTTTGAAACTTTAACTGTCAAATTATAGTTCTCATTTGAGGAGCCGCTATTACTATTGTTTTTTGTTATGACCAGAGAACCTAATTTTGAACTTAAGGTTTGTCCGAAATTATATTCACCTACTCTTTTCAAATTACTACTAAGCAATTCAAATCTATTTCCTGTTAAAGGTTTTATGGTAAAAGTTGTATCTCTTCTGTAAAAATCAGCTGTTTTTTCAATAAAATTTACGTCTATTGGCTTATCAGCATAAACCTGTGAAACCTTAAGCCTTCCTTCGTAAAAATAAGTTACATTTAAATTTAATTCAAGAATTGCTTTTTTGATTAATGTTCTAGCTTTTAATACTTCAGTTTCGTTGTCAACATTACTTTTAACGTTACCTAGACCTAAATCAGTAAAAGAAGAAAGTTCAGAGGCAAGTCCTCCTTTTTTATCATCTTTTATTAAGATTGTTGCTTCAATATTGTATGCTGGGGTAGAATATCTTAAATAAAAATAAGCGCTAGTAATAGTAATTAAAAAACACAAAAGAAACCATTTCCAAAAATACAAATATTTAAAAAATGCTTGTTTTAAGTCAATTCCCGTATTTTCTTCGTTTAGATTTTGAATATTTCCTGACATATTATTTTATTAAAAGTGCTACAACTGTTATCAATAAAGATAAACTTGAGATGATTACAGTTGTATTAGGCCCTACAACAGATGAATTCACCCTTGTTTTATTTGGTTCAACATATACGACATCATTTTGCGTAAGATAGTAAAACTCAGAGTTAATAAAATCTGTTTTTGTAATATCAACTCGATTAATGGTTTTTACACCATTGCTATCTCTTAGCACAATGATATTTGTTCTTTTACCAAAAATTGTTAAATCGCCGGCCAATGCAATCGCGTCAGGAAGCGAAACTCTCTCGGAGCTGATAGTAAAACTGCCAGGTTTTGCAACTTCACCAGTAACTGAAATTTTAAAATTTAAAATGTTTATATTGATAATTGGATCACTCTTTAAATACGGTTTAAATTGCTGTTTTAGAGAATTAATTAGCTCAGACTTGGTTAAACCTGCCACTTTTATTTTACCTAAAATTGGATACTCAATAAACCCCAAATTGTCAACTAAATAACTTTGATAATCAAGTTGACCAATACCTCCTTTTATTGGAAGAGTTGAAACAACAGGAAGATTGAAACCTATCCCAGCCTCTGTATCTTTTGTGTTTACAAAAATTCGCAACAAATCATCGCATTTAAATTTAGTCTCAAAACTAGAAGTAATTTCTTTGTTATTTTCGCTATTTTGATAAAAAGCTACGTCCTTTCTAGAACCGCAAGAGCTTAACAAAATCAAAAAAACAAATAGTAAACTAAATGAATTAAATTGATTTAAAAATTTTGAAAAAC